>JAYTWA010000422.1:0-7835 GCA_043743675.1 Sphingomonadales bacterium | reverse complement strand
AATCCCGATTTCTGCGGTCACAGGCTTTGGCATCGAAGCGATGCGGACGATACTCGCCGAACGCCTGACCGTTGCGCGTCGCCTTCGGCATATCGAATTATCACCAGAAGACGGCGCTGGCCGCGCCTGGCTCCATGCGCATGGCAGCGTCGAAGATGAAAGCGGGGAAGGGGACGTGACCACGGTCGCAGTCCGCCTTAGCGACGCCGATTTCGCGCGTTATCAGCGTCGCTGAGCTTCTTTCGCAGCAGTCCACAGTTGTTCTTTGGCGCTCAGCGAAAGCGTCGCAAAATCGGGTGCTGTCTCAATGGCGCGAAACCGTTGTTCGAACTTACCATTGGCACGGCGCAGAGCGGTTTCGGGATCAATGTTAAGATGCCGTGCGAGGTTTACGACAGCAAAGAGCAAGTCCCCAACTTCGTCTTCTCGCGCATCGTCCGTTATTGCACTTTCGATCTCGGCAAGTTCTTCCGTGATCTTTGCGCGCGGACCCGTTGCATCGGGCCAGTCAAATCCGGTTCTGGCGGCGCGCTTCTGGAGTTTCTCGGCGCGCATCAGCGCGGGCAAGGCAAGGGCAACACCATCCAGCGCGCTTGTGCTGTCTGCGCGCTCGTCGGCTTTCATGCTTTCCCAATCGGGTCGAGCCACCGCATCGCCAAAAATATGCGGATGGCGGCGCTCCATCTTGTCGGCAATCGCATTGGCAACATCATCGAGTGAAAATTGACCGGCTTGTTCGGCAATACGGGCATGAAGCACGACCTGAAACAACAAATCGCCCAATTCCTCCTTGATTGCCGCCGGGTCATCGCGGGCAATCGCATCGGCGACCTCATAGGCTTCCTCGATGGTGTAAGGTGCAATCGTGGCGAACGTCTGCACTCGGTCCCAGTCGCAGCCATTCACAGGATCGCGCAACCGCTCAACAATGGCGCGTATCCGATAGAGGGGTGCTTCGCTCGAGGGCAACAACATAAAACCTTGTTTCAAAACCGGCATAGTTCTTAGACTGCGGTACTATATGGTAGCAAGAGTCTTACAACGTTGACAGTTACGCTTGCTGGGTCAACGGAGTGATCATGGTTCGACCGGAAAAAAGAGCGACAATCGTCGACATCGCCAAGGCCGTCGGCGTTTCCTATAAAACTGTGTCGCGTGCGCTGAACGATGAACCGCATGTCAAAGCCGACCTGCGTAAGCGCATTTTGGAGGTCGCCAAGAACCTGAACTATCATCCCAATTTGCTTGCTCAAAGTTTGGTTCGGCGGCGTTCATTTCTGATCGGGCTTGTGTATGAAAACCCCAGTCCCAGTTACACGGTTGATCTTCAGATGGGGGTGCTCGACCGCCTTAAATCCGAACGGTATCGACTGATTGTTATTCCCGTCCGTTCAGTGAGTGAAAATGCAGGCGAGATTGTCGGGCTACTCCGATCCGCTGCGCTCGATGGTGTGGTTTTAGCGCCGCCGGCATCCGATCATCCCCAGATTCTCAAGGATCTGCGTGATGCCGGGATGCCGTTTGCACGCATTGCGCCGACGTGTTTGCTTGAAATAGGCTCCAATACTTTGCTTGATGATGTTGCAGCGGCGCGTGAGATCGCAGCGCATCTGATCGCGTTTGGCCATCGTGATATTGCCATCATCAAAGGCAATCCGAACCATCAATCGAGTGAAGCACGGTCAATTGGTTATGCCCAGGCTATGGCGGACGCGGGCATAAAAATGCGTGCTGATCGTATTGAGCAAGGGGATTACACGTTTGATTCGGGTTATGATGCTGCAAAACGTATTTTCTCTGGCAGCACGATGCCAACTGCGATCCTTGCCCAGAATGATGACATGGCAGTCGGGGCGCTTATGGCAGCACGCGATGCCGGTCTGTCGGTCCCCGAAGATGTTTCGATTGTCGGCTTCGATGATTCCGAAATCTCACGCATCGTCTGGCCGCGTCTGACGACGATCCATCAACCCGTATTTGATATGGCTGCGACCGCCACGGACATGCTGATTGCCACGCTCGACGGGGAACAGCCGACCGAAAACCGGACGCATACGCATACCCTTTTGAAGCGAGCCTCGGTCGCGGCACCAGCCCAGCGATGATCGATCGCCGCGAACGGTTCAGTTTCGCAGCAGGCGACCTCGGCTTTAACTTCGTATGGCAATCGACAGAGCTTTATCTGCTCTTTTTCTATATAACGGTGCTCGGATTGTCCCCCCAAGCCGCTGCAAGTATTTTCCTGTGCGGCACTGTCGTCGATCTGATCGCAGATCCCGCAATTGGTGTTCTGGTCGACAAATCTGCTCGCCGTGTGTCCGTGCGGCTCTGGGTATTGCTGGGTGGCCCGCTTTCCGGACTTGCGCTCGCAGTCGTGTTTGCACAGCCTACTCTGGCGAACGTCGGGGCTGACGGTTGGGGTTTCGCGCTGGTCGCCCATGTCGCGTTGCGGATAAGCTATAGTATGGGCAATATTCCTTATGGTGCGCTGACGTCGCGAATATCACCAAATCCCGATGACCATGTGTTATTGACTGGTGCGCGAATGCAAGGGGCTGCGCTTGGTGGACTAATCGCAACCGGGATTTACGCGCTTCTTCCTGCGCGTGGCCCTGACGGGGAGGCAAATTTTTTGCTTGGTGCGATCCTTCTTGTGGTGTTGGCTCAACCCGCATTCCTCGTGACCTATTTTGGCGTGCGTGAGCGTATCGCTGGGCCACTGAGGTCGAGCTATTCGACAGGCTACCTCGCAAGTTTTGCTCGACTGATCGCGCAGTCCGCAGAGCTCCGTCGTCTATTGTCGATCGTGTTCGCAGCCGGGCTGAGCATTACCGTGGTCAACAAATCGATCATGTTCCTGTTTCAGGAAATAAACGAAGTTCGGCTTGGTTATATCGCAGCGCTGCTTCCGTCGCTTTCCCTCTTGCTAACCGCGCCTTTATGGGTGGCATTCGCGCGCCGCGTCGGGTGTCATTCTGTCCTGTTGGCAGCCGCAGCGCTTAATCTTGTCGCAGCCATTGGCCTGTTTGTTCTGCCGCCATCTGGGCTGACGCTTGTGGCCGTCGTCACGATTGCCGTTATTGCGGGCAATGGCATGTCGATGATGTTCTGGTCGCTCGCACCCGATATTGTTGATCGTATCGAGCATGAAGAAGGGGCGGAGGCATGCGCAGCCCGGGTATTCGCCAGCGTCGGCATCTCACGAAAGCTGGCCCAAGCGCTTGCCCCCCAGTTCGTGACTCTGGGATTGGTATTTTCGATCAGCCAGACCGTAGCAACGGGCGTTCTGATTGTTTCGACAATGACCTTCGTCGTGATCGTGGCTTATCGTCCGGCTGCACGATCAGTGTTCGGGCGAGTCTAATTGCGACTTAGGCCGTGGCCAAAACCGAAATCGGGTCTGCGAGTCTGTTTCGGGTCGAGCATCAGGGCAAGAATATCGTCATGACCGCGCGCCGCTGCCCGATAGTCACCCATGACATCGCGCATCTGATCGATGATACCGCGAACTTCGTCGAAATGCGGTACATCGACGAGCGGATCGTAGCTTGTCGCATTGACGCCCATGCCGTGCGCCACGAAGAACCAGCTGATGTCGGCAAACAGTTCGCTACGCCGCGATACGATGCGGCCGCATCGCTCGAACATATCGATCTTGTCCACAAGTGAGGTCGGGAGTGTGAGGTTTCGCATATAGTCCCAGAACGGTTCCTCGACACGCTGATTGGGCACATAATGTAACAACAGGAAATCGCGAATGTGCGCATATTCCGCGACCGCCTCACGATTATAGGCCTTTGCAAGCGCGGGGTCGAAACTGCGATCAGGGAAATAGTCGATCAGACGGTTGAGCGCGGTATGGATCAAATGAATGCTGGTTGATTCCAGCGGTTCCAGGAAACCACTCGACAGCCCGACGGCGAGGCAATTGCCAACCCACATTGCTTTGCGATGCCCGGCAGTAAAGCGCAGGTGGCGCGGCTCGGCCAGTGCAGGCGTGTCGAGTGCGGACAACAATGTCGCGGTTGCCGTTTCCTGATCGGTAAACTTGCTGCTCCAGACATATCCATTGCCGACGCGGTTTTGCAACGGTATTCGCCAGCGCCAACCGGCCTCATGCGCCGTCGCAATCGTGTATGGCGTGCGGTCGGGCACAGGAGCGCTCGGCACCGCGACGGCACGGTCACAGGGCAGCCAGTGGCTCCAGTCATCATAGCCCGTTTTCAGAGCTTCCTCGATCAACAAGCCGCGAAAGCCAGAGCAATCGATGTAGAAATCTGCTTTCAACTCCTCTCCGTCTTCACACACCAATCCGTCGATCATGCCATCAGTCGAAACATTCGCGCCGGAAATGCGTCGATCAAGTCGGACCACGCCGGCTTTTTCTGAATGCGCGCGCAGATATTGAGCAACGAGGCCTGCATCGAAATGGAGCGCAAATGCAACGCCCCCACCGGGAAAACTGCCATCGGGCGACGGAAAAGCAAACTTACCATCTTCGGCCAGCGCAATCGACGGGCAAAAATCAGCGAGGCTTTCGCTATATCCCTGCGCGCGGTTTTTCCACCAATAGTGGTGGAACGGACGCTGATTGATTGTCATCCCGAAGCTGCCGAACGGGTGCCAATAGCGGTGCCCCTTATGCAACCAGTCATCGAACCGGATCGCCAGCTTGAACGTCGCCTGGCAGTGGCGGATGAAATCGACTTCATCGATCCTGCAATGCTGAAGAAATTCGAAGACCGGCGGAATAGTTGCCTCTCCCACACCCACTGTCGGGATGTCCGAAGACTCAACAAGTGTAATCTTGCATGTCGTGCCAAGCATATTGGAAAGCAGAGCAGCAGCCGACCATCCGGCTGTGCCGCCACCGACAATTAAGATCGAACGAAGAGGATTGTTCATCGGTGGAGCACCGTCATAAAGACCGGAGCGCGTCAAGCGCTCCGGCAGGAGGACGGCAGGGTGACTAACCCCGCCGCCCGGGGATTAGAAGTTGACCTTTGCCCCGATGTAAACGCGCCGCGATCCGCTTTCGAAACGGAACGGCAGCTCGGGAAATTGCAGATAGGCCGATTGATTTGCCTTCGTCAGGTTTACGCCTTCGACAAACACGCCAACATTCTTGTTGATGTCATAGGAAATTTGTCCGTCAACCTGACCATAGGCTTTGGAGTAAATTCCCAGCGTCCGGGTCACCGCACCATCGCCAAAACCGAAGTTGCCGAGATAGGCTTTTGACCGCCAGCTATATGACAGCCGCGTCGATAGCCCGCCGGTTTCGAAATAGACCTGTCCGTTTAACGAATGCTTTGAAACGCCGGGGAGGGGCAGGCCGACGTCAAAATCATTCTGGGCATCGGTTTTGGTATCAGAGAATGTGTAGTTGGCGTTGAACCCAAGACCGAAATCAAAGGCATATTGTGCCGCAACTTCAAAACCACGGACACGACCACCACTGCCGTTGACGGGTTGCGACACCGGGCCAATTCTTCCACCCGCCTGATCATTAACGAAAACAGGAACCGTATCAGTCCGAATGAACGAGTTCACTTCCTTCCAGAAGCCTCCGACTGAAATTAGCCCCTGTGTTCCGAAATAATATTCGTAGGTCAGGTCGAACTGGAATGCGCGATAGGGATCAAGCCCGGCATTCCCACGGCTGCCGCTCGTAAACGTGAAGAGGTTCGTGACTGGGTTGCGCGTGAAGTCGGTTGCAAAGCCGCGGCCAAGGTCGAACAAATTCTGCCGGGCAACAACACGCGCTGCCGAGAAGCGAACTTTCTGACCGGTGCCGATTTCAGCGACAGCGTTAATGCTGGGCAGAAAGTCGGTGTAGCTGCGCACCGTGGTTGTGGTCGCAAAGTCACGCAGCACGCCGTTCCAGCTGTCGGTGCCGAAATAAGTCGGGTTTGCGGTCCCTTGATTTTGATCGACCGACAGCTTGGTGTTGACGATGCGCAGGCCAACATTGACGTGATAGGGGTCATCCTTCCCACCCAGATCGGCCATGATGTAACCGGTCTTGGTGTCTTCCTTCACACGAAATGTCTGCAACGGATCCTGAAAGAATTTGAATGGCGTTGTTGGATATAGCGCCTGGATCCATTTGAGCGGGTCGGTCATCTGATCACGGTTTTGGACGAGAATTTTACCACCGGGGAAATGGCTGTTGATGACGGTTTCAACGCGGCTCAATGTATTCGCAAATGTCTGATACGGTGTGATCAGCGCCGGTGAATCCCCGAACCGCGACGTGCAACCATTGGGACGCAATGCCGCGTTGATGGTCGGCAATTCGCAGGACTTGAACCCGATCGCACCATCCTGGAAATAGCCATAGGGCGTCCAGTTATATTGATAGTTCGGATCGCGCTGCGCCGCCGCAATGGCCGTCGAGTCGACTTCGCATTGTTGAACACCGCCAATTCCGGTCACGCATTTTTTGCTGTAGTCAGCGAGGTAGCGGCCCGACGTGAAGTCCACATTGCGCTGCCCATAACGAAAGCCGCCGCTGAGTGTAACAGTGCCGGTTGGGCCGGTCTGTGCGTCATAGGCAAAATCGGCACGGATCGAATTGCCGTCCACTTTTGAACGGTCACCAAACGCCCAATGCGATTTGAAGAAGCCATAGGCAGGATTGCTGAACAAATCAGCTGGCGTTCCAGCACCGAGCCCAAATGTCGGGAATGCGCCGTTCGCATAGGTGAAGTTGAACGTTGCCGGTGCCGCCGGATTGGCAGGCCCACCGACGCCGGGCACGCCATTGCTGCCCCCCGTCAATCCGCGAACGCCATATTGCGTATAACGCACGTCATTGTTGCCCACTTCACGGTTCAGGTCAGCTTTTGACCATGTTGCAAAAGCACTGGCACGGAAGTTTGTGTCGTTGTTCCACTTCAATCCGAATTGCAGATTGTCAGACGAAATATCTGATTCGTCCGCAATCGAGATTGCTTCGGCCGATTGCGCACGCATCGTCCCACTGATCAGAACACCATTTGGCGAAATCGAATTCGCGCCGGTCAATCCCAGCGCTTCACCCTGTGAGAACGGGAATTTAAGCGATGCTTCGCGCGTGTCGACTTTCAACGAAGAATGGAAATAATTCGCACTGAGTTCGAGCTGATCGACGGGGCGGAAGACGATCCCCAATGTCGCACCCCAACGACGACGATATTGATCGCGGTCGGTGACATAACGATATTCGGGCGCGTAATAATTGGGCACTGTCGCTTTATCGATGCGATTGGCAAAGGCCCAGTTGCCGCGATTTTCACCGCCGAGGACATCATGGTGATCATTCGTCTTGTCATAGCTCAGCGATGCAATGATGCCGAGTTTATCGTTGAAATTATAGCCAACCACGAGCGACCCGGTAGGCTCCCATCCGCTGATATTACTTCCCTTGTTTGCGCGGGCATTCGCCGCAACCGTCAGTCCCTCTTTGAGATCCAGCGGATTGCGGGTTTTCAAATCGATGATGCCGCCAAGGCCACCTTCGAGAAGTGTTGCATTCGGCGATTTGTAAACATCGACGCCGCCGATCAGGTCCGAAGGCACCCCTTCAAGCGATGAATCGCGTGTAAAACTACCTTCGCCAACCTTGAAGATTTCAAGGCCGGTGACAAAACTTTCCCCGTTGAGCAGGGTCACATTTTGATCGAGACCGCGGATACGGACTTTCGTTCCCTGACCATTTTCGCGGTCGATCTGAATACCGGGGAGGCGTTGCAGCGATTCAGTGATGTTCTGATCAGGAAATTTACCGATGTCTTCAGCAGTGATCGATTCAATGATCAGCGTGGAATTCTTTTTGGCATTTAATGCGGTGG
>JAYTWA010000421.1:0-1660 GCA_043743675.1 Sphingomonadales bacterium | reverse complement strand
ACAACCACCGTCTCACCCGGCTGAACCTTCGCTGTATTCGTCACCGCCCCCACACCCGTCGTGACGCCGCAGCCGATATAGCAGCTTGTCTTGAACGGCGCGTCCTTACGGATTTTCGCCACCGCAATTTCGGGCAGCACCGTAAAATTCGAAAAGGTCGAACAACCCATATAATGAAAAACCGGCTGTCCTTTATAGCTGAACCTTGTCGTCCCGTCGGGCATCAGCCCCTTGCCTTGCGTCGCGCGGATCGCCGTGCACAAATTTGTCTTGCCGCTGAGGCAGCTTTTACACTGCCCGCATTCAGGCGTGTAAAGCGGGATGACATGATCGCCGACCGCGACACTCGTCACGCCCGCGCCAATCTCACGGACGATACCCGCCCCTTCATGCCCCAGCACACTCGGGAAAATGCCTTCGCTGTCAAACCCGTCGAGCGTGTAGGCATCGGTATGGCAAATCCCCGTCGCCATAATTTCGACCAGCACCTCACCCGCTTTTGGCCCTTCCAAATCCAGCTCTACAATTTCGAGTGGCTTCTTGGCTTCAAAGGCAACAGCGGCGCGGGTCTTCATGCGGGGGATCTCCAGTCGTCAGTCATCCCCCTGCCGCCGCAACCGGCGCAGCGCAAGCCACACGCCCAGGATTACCGCCGGGGCGAGCAATCCCGTGGCCAGCACCGCATCGAATTTCGGAAAACTATGTTCGATAGCCTTGAAAGGATAGTTGAGCAGTGAGATAGCGTAGTAAGAAATTGCCGCAACCGACAACCCCTCAACTGCGCGCTGCAACCGGATTTGCGTCAGCGCGCGATTGTCCATTGATTTGAGCAGCGCAGCACTGGTGGCCTCCGCCTCAATCTCGATTCGCGTGCGTAGCATTTGCCCCGTCCGCGCAATCCGGGCGATAACGGCGCGCTCGCGCTCGGCCACGGCATCACAGGTGCGCATGGCGGGGGCAAGGCGGCGATCCATGAATTCGCCAATCGTCTGCATCCCCGGAATATGGATTTCGCGCAGCGTCTCAATCCGATCCTGCACAATGTCATAATAAGCCGCAGCCGCACGGAAACGATAACTCGTCTGCGTGTTCAGCGACTCCGCCTCACCCGACAATGATATGATCCGCCCGAGCAGCGCCCGGTCGGCATCGACGCCCACTTCCTCGGCCAGCCGCGCCGCCAATGTGCCCGCTTCGGTTTCAAACGATGTCACTTGTCCACTGGCTTTGCCCGCGAGCGGAAACGCCAGCAGCGCCATCAGGCGATAGGTCTCAATTTCAAGCAACATCAGCGTCAGTCTTCCCGCCAGCACACGGTCAATCGATTTGACCATGACTAAAAAGCGCGTCACGCCACCGTCGTCGGGCTTGAAATCAGTGTAGATTGTGGCCGCACCATCCAGCACGACCGATCCGATCATACTCGTGCCGTGGGGTGACGCGGGCGTCGGCCCCGCCGTTTCATCACGTTTCAAATCAGCCGTCGTGCGGACAAGGATTTGCCCTGGTAGGTTTTCGATCCACCCCCGCGGTGGTCCGTCGATTGGCGCGCGCGCAAAGATTGTCCAGCTTGAAAATTCGGTGTGGCGTTCCCAGCGCAATGTCCATCGCCCCGCATCAAATGCCCACCAGCGCGCACCTTCGGGTGGCTCGGGCAACA
>JAYTWA010000420.1:0-4335 GCA_043743675.1 Sphingomonadales bacterium | reverse complement strand
GCCCGTCCTGCCAGCGCGTCGCTTTCGTCGATGATGAAGCCGAAGTCCGCCGCGCCAATGGCCAGAGTCTGCGCCTTGCGGGATTTGAACCCGTGTTGTTCGAAAGCGGCGAAGCGGCACTGGAAGGAATTGGCGATGATTTCGCCGGCGTTGTCGTCACCGACCTGCGTATGCCCGGCATCGATGGACTAGAACTGCTCCGTCGGCTGTCCGAACGAGACGATGATTTACCGATCATCCTGATTTCTGGACATGCCGATGTCGCAACCGCCGTAGCTGCGGTGAAGCGTGGCGCGTATGATTTTCTGTCAAAACCCTACGCGCCCGATCAACTCGTGACGTGCGTCAGGCGCGCGCTTGACCGTCGCGCGTTGGCGCTTGAAAATCGTGCCCTGCGTCGCACTGCGGCCAACGCAAGTGGTCCTTTGTTGGGAAGCGCGTCAGCCATCGACGCGCTGCGTCGCACAATCACTCAAATTGCCGATCTCGACGTCGATGTTCTGATCGAGGGTGAAACCGGCACTGGCAAGGGACTAGTCGCGTCGATGCTGCACGACCTCAGCCAGCGTCGCCGCCGTCCGATGGTGACGATTGATTGCGGCGCAATGTCGGATGCGCATGCTGAAAGCGAGTTGTTCGGCCATATGAGCGGTGCATTTCCGGGAGCCCACCACCCGCGTACCGGGCGCATAGAACAGGCGAGCCGGGGCAGCTTATTTCTTGACGATATCGATGTCATGCCCGACGCTATTCAGCTGCGGCTTCACCGTGTCTTTGATCGTCGCGAGGTGACACCGTTAGGCGCGGATCGCGGGCGCGAGGTTGATCTCAGGGTTATTGCGGCGAGTAAGGTCGATCTGAGTGCCAAGGTGCGCGATGGGGCATTCTCGGCGCCGCTGTTCTACCGGATGAACGGATTGACCTTGCGCTTGCCCCCGCTTCGTGAGCGCGTCGATGATATACCGCTGTTGTTCGCCGCCTTTTCGTCGCGTGCGGCGGCGCGAACCGGGCGTGCGGAACCGAAATTGACGAGTGCGGTCTGGCGCAGGTTGCAGACGCACGACTGGCCCGGCAACGTGCGCGAACTGCAGCATTATGCCGAACAGGTAACGCTTGGAATCGATGCTTCGATTCTCGCGCGCTCTGCAGCCGGTCGTACCGGCCAGCTGGGGCTGAAGGAGCGCGTCAACGCATTCGAAGCGGCAATTATCGAAGAGGCGCTCGACACGGCTGGCAGTGTCGGCGAGGCCGTTCAGGCCTTGGGGCTACCGCGCAAAACCTTTTACGACAAGGTGCAGCGCCATAAGATCGATATAACGAAATTTCGCCGGCCCTAACCGCGCCAGAACAGCCAAAACGTGAGCATGACGCCGACGGCGATGACGATAATCCGCAACCATCGTTCGTCGATACGGTTGAGCAGCCACACACCTGTCAAGCTCCCGCCCAGCGCTCCGACGCCCAGCGTGATTGCCTTGCCGAAATCGACCGAGGGCGAAAACACCAAGACAACGACGGCAGACGAATTGATCAGTGCGATGAGCAGGTTTTTCAGCCCGCCGGCCGCGCGCGCCGCCATCCCTGCCATCAACAGGGCGGCAAGCATCAAAAAGCTGTTGCCGCCCCCGAAATAGCCGCCGTAGATCGACAATATGAGCTGAACGAGGGCAAAGCTGATGGGACCGATCCGCACGACTCCGACACGCGATGACGAGGAAAAGCTGCTCCACGCATAAACGCCGGTCGCAAACATCACGAGCCAGGGGACGAGCGTTGAGAATAGCGACGGTGGCGTTACGATTAGCAGCAGCGCGCCGATCCCGCCGCCGACGATGTTCAGCCCCATCAAAAGGGGGAGCGTCAGGCCACCCGTTGGCCGCAGCAAACCGCGGGCGGCAACGCCAGTCGCGATCTGCCCCGGAAACAGCGCGACTGTAGTGGTCATGCTGGCGGCCCGCGCATCCAATCCTGCCAGCATTAGAATGGGTAGAGTCAGTAATGGACCGCCGCCCGCGACCGCGTTCATGGTGCCCGCTGCAAAGCCAGCTATAGCGATTAAAATCATGATCTCACATGCACCAGGCATTTTTCGATCTATGCTGCAGAATTGCGACATGTCTAGTCAGAGCAACCACTTGTCGCGATGCAAACGCCGCCAGAAGTGCAAAGGCATTGCCAACGCAAGCCGCTAGTTAGCGAGCGACTGCATGACGGCCATTGGGTGCATAGTTTCTGCCAGTTTGGCCCCGAATGTCGCATACTGATCGGGGCTACGTGGCTGCAAGTGTTGTCCGATAAGTTGGCGTGGCAGGATCATCATTGCAAACGACTTCCGCCAAAATGAAGCTCGAGGCCCTTGCTCCAATCATCAAACGCCTCGGTGTGCACTGTCAGCGGGGGGCGAAAGATTCGAAGGAGAAACGGGAAAACGAAAAGTGAACCTGCGAGGCTCATCAGCATCGTAATCGGCACCAATGCCGCGATCCAGTGATGAACGAGATAGCCCGGCGAGAAGATCAAGACGGCATAGCCAACCGCAACTGCCGTTGCGACGCAGACAGCAGCGCCACCTGCGGACGCATGGCCGACGCGGATGGCGTCAATATAGCTGAGCCCGTCATGCTTTGCTTCGCGTATCCGAAATGTGAGATAAACAAGGTAATCGAGACCGACGCCGACGGCGATGGTCGCCACCGCTGCGGTTGCGACATTCAGGGTCGTCCCACTCCAACCGAGATAAGCGAAATTTGCGGCAATCGTCATCGCACTGGGAATGGCGAACGCGATGGCCATGATCAGTGAACGGAAAACCAGCCCCCCGATAAGGAAGACGATTCCGACCAGCAATGCCGCCTTCTCCAGGCTCACGCGGACGATGCCGTCTGCGAGTGCTTTCGCTGTTATCGCCGAGCCACCAAAGCTTACCGAGAGATTGTTTTCCTGTGCAAATATCGTCGTGATTTTCAGCAACCGGTCGGCAGCTTTTGTTTCGTCCGTTCGAACGAAGGCGCGCAACCGAATGTGTCGGCTGCTTTCGTCAATCAGCCCGGAGTTTCTTCCACCGCCAAACAGGACCGTCCAAATCTGCTTGGCGTCGTCAGTGCTCGATGGTGAGGCACTTTTGCACAGTGCGTTTCCGGCAAATTTGCACTTGAGAAACCCATTAATCGCCGCGGGGGAAAGGACCGCGCGCACATCGGGGTCGCGTTCAAGGCGTGACTGGAGTGCGACAAGCGATGATTGAACATGTGGATCGAAAGCACCATCCTCATGTCCCGTATCAATGACAACATCCAGAACATAAGGGCCAACACCGGCATCGACCAAACGAGACAATGTCTTTTGAACCGGAATATCGGGTGCGGTATAAACGGCCATACTATGACTGACATTCACGCGAAGAATGCCCAGCGCCAATACAAACGCCGCCAGCAGAAGCGCAATCGAAATGACGGGTGCCGAACCCGTCAGGGCAAAAGCGCCTACGCGGCGCAAACCCGACTGCCACCACCGACTTAGATCGCCGTAGCCGGGTCGCATAGTCGGGCGTTTGAGCAAGACCCGTATCGCCGGGACCAGCGAAAGCTCGAGAAAAAGCGCGCAAACAATGCCTGTTCCGGCCAATAAACCGAACCGTGCCAAGGCCGCGACATCAAGCAGCAGCAATGCAAAAAGACATCCTGCCGCGCCGAGGACTGCAATCGTAAGGACCGGTCCCATCGCAGTCATTGTTGCCATGATCGCGGCATTATTTTGCGCAACCGTTGCTTGCTCGCCCATCGGCGTCCGCAACCGCACTTCCTCCATATACCGCTTCAGCAACTGGACGGAATGCCCAGCGCCAACCGCAAGAATCAGGACCGGCGCCAGCACAGTGTATGTGTCGAGCGGCTCCCCCAGCCAACTGTAGACACCCAGCCCGAGAAGTGTCGCATAAAGACCGGTAAAGATCGGCACGACGACGGCTTGGACTGATCGCAACGCTTCCCAGTGCAGTAACAGCACCAATGCCATGATAAGCGGGAAGAACAGGGCGATGCGTTTTGAAAATTTGTCATTCTGGGCCAGAAATGCAGGCTGGCCCGAATAGTCGATCCGAACACCCGAAACCGCAGATTTCGCGACGAGAATATCGACCTGCCCCAATAGTTTTTCGAAGTTACCACTCGTCCCCGATAAGTCCGCCGTCACGATCAAGTCGCCGTTCGGCGCAATCATGAGTGGTTTCTGCGGCCCGAGGCCAGCCAGCACCTCTGGTGTCAGCCCAACGGGACTGTCACAGACGTTCGACAAACCCGTGACCGAAAGATCGTCGCCATTACTCTCGACATATTT
>JAYTWA010000419.1:0-3740 GCA_043743675.1 Sphingomonadales bacterium | reverse complement strand
CAACGCCCCCACGCCGCTTATCATCGTCCCGTTCCTTGCAATCGTAATATAGCATCATCAATCGCAGCAATGGCGCGTTCGACATCTGATCCCTTGCTCGTTGTGTTCCCCGCCTCGGCGATTGCTGCCTCAAGTCGTTCAAGCGACCGGCTCTCGGGCCGTGCCGCAACCAGCGTCGCCCCCTCGCGAACAAATTCATGCAGCGCTCGCGCGACATGGCCCCTATCCGCCGGTCCACCACCAAGCTCGTCAGTCAAGGCGGCAGCCATTTCTTCTACGCCATAAGCATCGCTGGGTGTTCCCCCGGTATAACGATCCCGCGCGTCAACGCTTGCCAGCCCAAGTTCCGCCGTCATTGCCGTTGCAACCCGACACGCAACCTGTGACATTGCTTGCGCTGCCGCACCTGCCGGTCCGCCTTTCGCGGTACCGACACCACGCAACGACACAGCATCGCGTCGGCCAACATTAACGGGGGGTATCACGATGGTTTACGCTCCGATTGAATATGACGTTTCAACGACTCATATAGCGCGTTCGAAGCAATCGCGCCCTAAGCGATTCGTTTAGGGCGAAACGATTATTTTCAGCGGCGAATGGCGGCGTAACTGCGCATCTGCCTAGCAAAACGAGCATTTCCGGATTCGGCGAGGACAGCAAATGCCGCATTGCCATAACGCTTGCTGGCGAACAGCGCGGCCGCTTGATCGGGCACAAACGGATCTGCGCCTGGATGCGTCGAAAGGCATGCAAGTTCTACGATGATAGTCTTGAGCGTCGCCGACGGTACTATTGCGATTTCGACGCGGGTGGGATCGACCAGCGCAGGCGGGTAGGCCTTTTCAAATGACTCGATTAGAGCATCAGCTCGATTTTGTTGCGCCAAAGTTGCAACATTTTCATTCCCGACGAATGGCGTGCAACGCATAGTCGGCGCATAATGGATGACCTTGGGCATTCTAGCGGATGACGTTGTGGCGGCCGTTAACGCCACCAGCGCTAATAAAACTCTCATCGCCCAAGCATGTTAAGCGCCTGCGCACGTTCATTGACGTAGCGCTCAAGCAGCGACGCGCGGGTGGCCGATGGCAAATCGATACGGTTCACATAAGCAACACGGTCATCATACAAACGGTTGATGACTGCGCGACCGTCGCCCAGCTGGCCACTGGTTTGCAGGGCGTTGATCGATCCGGTGATGATCTGCGCCGCGCGGCCATGCTGGACTGACATCGACCAAACAGCATCGCGAACAGCGGGCGGCAGCGTGTTTATATCAACACCTGTTCGTTCAAGTACCGTAGCCCTGACAACATCATATTTGGTGCGCTGGATAAAATCATGCTGGGCATTGAAAAATGCTTCAGGTTCGCGCGCCGCGATTTCGCGCCATTTTGCTTCAAATGCACCGGGCACTGTCGGATCCATACCGCGAAACTCGCTTGCCCAGCGCGATCCTTCGCTGCGGAGAAACTCCTGAAGCGTGCCCGTCCGCGATGCGAGCTGATACGCCCCATAAGATTTGCCCCCGGGGTCACCGCGCCCGGTCGATACGACACCAGCAGCCTCGCGATATTGATCAGGGCGACGGCTCGTTTCATAAATCATCGAAAGATCACCGAGACGGCCTGCAGCCTGTCCGCCAGCGGGTTGCAGTGTAGCAGAGGGCCGCTGCACTGAGCCAGCATCCGGCTTTACATAAACACCGATCAACACCCGTCCCCGCCCTTCGAGGCCATTGCCTACCGGTCCCGTCCGCGCCCGCGGTGAAAAATAGTCACTGGCAAAGCCATTGGCCGTGCGGATTTCAATGTGACCGTAACGCGCGTTGCGATCTGTCGCGCCAGAGGCCGCGCCATAAACCAATACAGCACCAACCGGTGCATCATAAGCCGACCGAATGTTCGATCCCGATGTCAGGATATTGGTAAACCCGCGCGCTTCAAGTGCCGGTCCAGCGCCTTTAGCCGCGACCCCGGGGATATAGTCGCTGACAACACCAGCCCGTTGAAGCGCCTCTTTGACAAAGCGATAACAGCTACCACTTGATGCGCGATTTGCCACACGCGCTTCAGCAGCTTCCGCCGCGCGAACTGATACTGCCCCCGGTTCAAGTGGTCCGGTTGCGGGCCTGCGACCTTCAACAGGTCGCGCTACTGTAGTACGGCCAGATTGCGCACCGGCAGGCAAAGCAATGCGCTCGCCGATGTTGATCCGGTCGGGGTCACGCCCTTGATTGCCCGCAGTGCGGTCTCCGCGACCAATCTTCCCAGCGTCAAACTGCGGATTGACGCGCAGCAATGCATCAAGACTTAAACCATTTCGTGCGGCAATCGCGCCTAATGTATCCCCACGTGCTACCTTTGCAAATCGCGTCGGCGCGACGGGCTGTTCGTTCGTTGCGGCAAGCTGGCCCTTCTCCACCGGGCTAAGAAACGTATCAAGCTGCGCCTTTAATGAAGCGGCGAGATCGGGAGCCACCACCCCCAGAAGATCAATCGCAGAGCGCAATGCCGACACATCAGGACCACCAACGCCGCCGGCAATCTGACGAATGAGAGACGTCAGATCGAAACTCGCGTCGGGCGCACGGGCGGTGGCCGTGCTGGACAGGCTCTGAAGACTCAATTCGGACGTGGACATCGTATGACTCCCATCGAAATACCATCAAAGAAATGCCACAGATACAACAACCTGTATCTAAACGATTCGTTTAGGGCGACGGGTCACAAGGACTGTCATATCAGGCGGTCAGGGGGTTTGTTCATGCCGGGGTTTTCACTTTCTGTTTTTCTGTCACTGGCCGCGGCGGCAGCGCCAGCGGCCGACTCATGTGCGGTCCGTGCGGGCGCAATTTCAGGTGAAGGATCCACGCTGCCGATGGCCATATCGGGTGCCGGACTCGCGAAATCGCATGCGATCGAAAAACTGCGCAAAAAAGCGAAGGACGGTCGCACTATCGTTGTTGAGGGCGGCGATTTTACTGCTTATGATTTCCGCAAGGCCAAACTCAGCAATGTCTGTTTTCGCGGTGTGAAACTGGCGAACACCGACTGGAGCGGGGCAACCGCAACCGGCATGGGATTCATCGATAGTGACTTGAGCGGATCCGTCTTCACAGGTGCGATCCTGCGCGGTGCCCTGTTCCGCACAACAACAATGGCCAATGTTGATGCGACTGCTGCTGATTTCAGCGAAGGGCGGCTCGACGGCGGGTGGAATGCCAGCATCAAAAACCTGAAGCTCGATCTTGCCAAAATGAATGGCTTCCGCTTCGTCTGCGGAAGTCGTTCGGTTGATGGCTGCCCTTTCGACCGGCAAGGCATCAGCGCGCGCAATACCGATTTTTCGGGGGCCGTATTCAGTGGCTTTGCACTGTGGGGCGCAACGGTTGATGGCGCGCTGTTCGACGGAGCCGATATGGCTATCGAAGACGTTGGGCAGATTATCGGCGGCGCTGAACCCAATGTCATCAATGTCCGCCACGCAGGGATGTCGACTCTGGTTGACGGCCCTGTTGCCATGGCACTGGCCGGGGCGCTCGTAACTTCGGGCAGTGTTGCCAGCCAATGCACCAATCCGACAACGGCATTATTATCTGCATTTTGTGAAGACAAAAGCGGTCAACTTTTTGCTTTTGATTCGGACGTCACGCGTCTCATTGCATCAGGGGCACCGCAAAAGAAAAAGATTGTCGCGGCGTTTGAAAATGCCCGCAATATCTGCCTTACGCAAACAAT
>JAYTWA010000418.1:0-17035 GCA_043743675.1 Sphingomonadales bacterium | reverse complement strand
TGAATGTCGGTAGCGGCTGTGGTCACTCAAGCCAAGGGAAACGCGCTTGCCCCGATACGCTATCGGCCCCTATGATCAAATTTCAGGGGAGAAACGCATGTCCGACAACGCAACCGTTCTTGATCCCAAGCGTGACCGGCTGGTCATTGTCGCGTCGTCGCTCGGCACGGTGTTCGAATGGTATGATTTCTTTCTCTATGGTATTTTAGCGGCTCTGCTCGGCAAGTTATTTTTCCCGTCCGACAATGCCACGGCGGCGACGTTGGCATCGCTTGCGGCTTTTGGCGCAGGCTTTGGGGTGCGGCCCATCGGGGCTATTATTTTTGGTTATTTCGGTGACAAAATTGGCCGGAAATATACATTTTTGGTGACGATCACACTGATGGGCGGGGCGACAGCGGCGATTGGCTTCCTGCCGACATATGCGACGGCTGGCATCTGGGCACCGGCACTGCTTGTGGGGATGCGGTTGTTGCAGGGCTTGGCGCTGGGTGGTGAATATGGCGGCGCGGCGATTTATGTTGCCGAACACGCACCTGAAGGGAAACGCGGGCAATATACCAGCTGGATTCAGGTCTCGGTCGCGGGTGGATTCCTCCTCTGCGTCGTCGTCGTGCTCGGCTGTCGCCACTCGATGAGCAAGGAAGCGTTCGAAGCGTGGGGCTGGCGCATTCCGTTTCTTGCCTCGCTGCTGATGCTTGCGATCTCGCTTTATATCCGCCTGAAACTCAGTGAGAGTCCGGTGTTCAAGGCCATGAAGGAAGCGGGAACAACGTCTACAAATCCGCTGCTCGATTCATGGCGGCATCCCGGTAACAAGGGCCGGATTCTGACCGCTTTGTTCGGCGTGGGGGCGGGTCTGACCGTGATTTATTACACGTCGCAATTTTACACGCTTTATTTCCTGCAAGGGACGGCGCGTGTGCCTGAGGAAGAGGCGCTGCTTTACATGGCGGTGGGCGCAGTCATTGCTGCGCCCTTTTATGTGGTGTTCGGGGCGCTCAGCGACAAGTTTGGGCGTAAGCGCCTACTACTGATCGGTTATGCACTGTCGATGCTGTGCACGTTCCCACTTTTTCATATGATGGCCAATGCTGCGAACCCGGCGCTGGCGCGGGCAACGGCGGCCAATCCAGTGAAACTTGAACTGCCCGCCTGCGATTTCAGTGTCTTTGCGCCCAAGCAGGAAACCGAATGTGGCAAGGCACTGGCCTATCTCGCCAAACGCGGAATTAGCTACACCAAGGTTGCGCCTTATGCAGACGGCAAAGTCGCTCTGCAGGTCGGGCAAACGCGGATTACCGGCTTTGATGACAAGGCCTATACCGCCGCGATTGTTGCGGCGGGCTATCCTGATAAAGCGGACCCCAATGAACGGCAGCCGTGGAAGATCATCCTCGCAATCGCGCTGCTGATTGGCCTTTCGGCAATGACCTATGGTCAGGTTGCAGCAATCTTGGTCGAGATGTTTCCGGCGCGGATTCGTTACACCTCGATGTCGATCCCTTACCATATCGGCACGGGCTATTTTGGTGGCTTCCTGCCGTTTATTTCCCAGCTGATCGTCGTGCGAACGGGCGATGCCTATGCCGGACTGTGGTACACGGTTGCAGTCGTTGGCCTCGCATTTGTCGTCAGCCTGATCTGGCTCCCCGAAACCGCAGGCAAGCCGTTGGATACTGGCGCTTGAGTGCGCTATCGGGACGGCCATGACGTCGCCTTCCCGATTGCGCCTTGATGGCGATGCGCTGGTAGCAAATTGGCGGTGGTTGCAGAAACAGTCCGGCGGGGCGGCCTGTGGTGCAGCGGTCAAGGCCAATGGTTATGGCCTGGGTGCGCGCAACGTTGTGGCGCGGCTGGCGCGGGCAGGGTGCCGCGATTTCTTTGTCGCGACATGGAATGAGGCAGTGGCATTGGGTGCGTTACCCGAAGGCTGTGCGCTGTCCGTGCTGCACGGGGTTCGCGCGGAGGACATGGCAGTCGCGACCGGATCGCAAGCCCGACCGGTTCTGAACACACCGGCTCAAGTGGCGCGTTGGCGCACGACAGGGCGACCGTGCGATGTGATGATTGATACGGGCATGAACCGGCTGGGGCTGTCCGCGACCGATGATCTGTCAGGGCTGCACATCGAAACACTGATGAGCCACCTTGCCTGTGCCGATGAAGACAGCCCGATGAATGCGGTGCAACTTGCTGCCTTTAAGGCGATTGATGTGCCAGCAAAGCGCCGCAGTCTGGCCAATTCAGCGGGGATTTGTCTGGGTCGCGATTACGCATTTGACCTGACGCGACCGGGGTTGGCACTTTACGGCGGTATTCCGCGCGACGAGGCCGCTGGGCATATTGCGCAAGTGGTGTTGATCGAGGCACAGATCATCCAGCGGCGAACTGTGCGCGCTGGCGACAGCATCGGTTATGGCGCAACTTGGGTTGCGCCGCACGATGTCGAGGTCGCCGTTCTCAACATCGGCTACGCCGACGGATACCGCCGGGCATTTTCAAATATAGGCACAGCGGCTGGTGGGCAGTTCGCCGTTCTGGGCCGCGTGTCGATGGATTTGATTGCGATCGATGTGTCCAGTGAACCGTCGCTGGGTGAAGGTGACTGGGTGATCGTGGATTATGATTTGCCGAGCGTGAGTGCTGCAACGGGCGCGTCACAATATGAATTGCTGACGGGGCTTGCAGGGCGGTTTGAACGGGTTTGGTTTTAAGTCGCGGACTTCGACGAAAAAAGGCCGGGAATAATCCCGGCCTTTTTCTCATTTTGTAGGATCAGAACTTGGCTTTGAAACCAACATACATGAACCGGCCGCGGTTATCATAAATAGCGGACTGCCCACCAACACCAGTCAACCCATAGGGCGGCGCCGTATTTCCAAGGTTCGTGACACCACCATAGAGATTAAACTTTTCATTCACGTCGAATGACGCACGAATGTCATGATATGTGACAATCGGGTAGGCAACAATTTCCGCATAATCTGTGTTCTGCGGCGGTAGGCCGTTGAGGGCATTATAATCCTCAAAGGTATTCAGGAACATCTTGTCAATCCACCGAAGTGTGTAACCCAACGTCAGTTTACCAATTTTCAGATCAGTGCTGACGTTGAACTGATCCGTAGGATCGCCCAGTTCACCCAAAATTGTATCCGTAAATTTCGGGTCCGCAGGGTTGGTGAAGTTGTTCCGCTTTAGGGCGTGGGTCCAGATGCCCTTCACGGCAAGCGAACCCCAATCAAACGAGTGGTTATACGAGATGTTGGTATCAATCCCGCGCGCCGTGCGCTTGGCAAAGTTTGCCGACGACTGCAGCAGTGACCCTTCGAGAACACGGAATTCCTGTTCACCGCGCGGTCCACCAGCGGCTCCCGCACGCTTAAACAACGCACAAAACGGATTGCTCAAGGTCGCTGAGTCATAACATAGATTAAGAATGTTCTGCGCCGAAACCGAGGCAATCACATTGTCGACCGTGATGTCATAATAATCGGCCGAAATTGACAGGCCGGGCACGAAGCTCGGACGGAACACACCACCAACTGTCAGCGACTTCGATGTTTCCGCCTTCAGGTTGGGGTTGCCGCCGCTCAAGATTTCCAGCGACGATGTATAAACAAAGTCATAAGTGGCGGGGCGACCAGCAGCCGTGCAATTTGCCGACCGCGTTGCTGAACCTGTTGCAAGGTTACGTGCCGAACAAGGATCGTTTGGCGCGCCGGCAAAGTTCTGGCTTTGCACCGAATACAAGTCACCCAGATATGGCGAGCGAACCGACTTCGAATAAGACGCGCGGAATTTAAGGTCACGGATCGGTGCCCAATCAACACCGCCGCTATAGGCATAGACCGTACCGACGGCGCCCTTATATTTGGCAACACGCCCTGAACCCGAGAATGTCAGCTCTTGAAAGAGTGGCATATCCTTGAGCAGCGGAATTGAGATTTCGCCAAATGCTTCCTTCACTTCGAACGCAGGTGCGACAAACGACGGAATTGCATTATAAAAAGCATAGCCAGCCTGTGTGACGTCATCGAGGTCGTAGGACAGTGTTTCGCGGCGATATTCGCCACCGACCGAAAAGCCGATAGGGCCGCCAGGAAGCTCGAACAGCTGGCTGAGGTCGCCCGACACATAACCGGACGCAACAAGCTGGCTTGCCTTACCAACCGCTGACGATGCAATCGTCAGATATTTACGTGCGGCATCGCTCACCGAGCCATCGCCAAAGGGGTTCAAGGGAACGCAGGCGGCAATATCTGCAGCCAGATTCGCGGGGTTGTTCGCACGATCAGTTCCGCCATATGCTGCGGTCAGCTGCGAGCGACAAACGATTTGACCCGTGGTCGTGTTCAAGGCCGCGTCATTCGCCAGCAAGAAACGCTGCCGATTGATGTTCCCCTGAATCGAATTGCTTTCGTTGTGCTCGCCATAATTCAGCGCAAGCTCATACCGCCAGTCATCGTTGAAATCGCCACGGATACCGCCAACAATACGATATGTATCACGTTTGATCTGCTCGTCACGGAAACCAAGGTCAACATAGTTGCGGCGATTGCTGAAGCGGAACGAACCGTTTGTAACCTGTGCTAGGGCAAGCGCCTGATTGGCCGCTGTAAACGTTCCACCTGTATTCGGATTAACGCCTGCGGTTATGCTGGCCGTCAGTTGCTGCGTCAGTAGCGTGCGCGCTTGCGCCGACAAATAGGGGTTATCGATGCGGATACCTTCGCGGTTAACCGCTCCATTTGCTGTACCCGTTGGCAGATACGAACGGTCATTTATTCCCGTTACTTGAATACCGTCGCCAAGTGTCTGCCCTTGCGAAAAGAAGGGACCGCTCTGTGAGCCAAAAGCTTCTGTGCGGACGAATTTAGCTTCGACAAAGGGTACAAACGCCGGTGTAATTTCGAAATGCCCGATGAGGTTTGCCGCGTAGCGGTTTACTTCTGGCGAGAGGACAAGAAACTCGCCTTCACGGCTGTTCGCGCCATTGCCACCGACGAAGTTACCGTTAGGGCCAAGTCCAATCCGCAGACCTGTTTGCGCAACAAGACTGCCATCGCTCTGGAAAAGATAGGCGCAGGTAAACGCCGCACCGACCGCATCAAGGCCACAGGGACCCGCAGCTGGCGTCCGGATGCCTATCTGGCCGCCCGTCGAGATTGTTGTCGAACGAACATCGCGGAAGAATAGCCGGTCAGGAATGCCATCTGACCCATTCACTGAACCTGCCGGGTCAGTATCGACGACAATAAACGCATCGTTTTGCGCCAAATTTGGACGCTGGACCCCATAATAGCGTGACTGTCGGGCATATTCGAGATTGATCGCGATGTTGCCGCGCCCATCGGCAAAGTTCTTGCCCGCGACCGCAGACATATACTGATTGCCCGCATCGCCAAACTTGCTGATCCCCGCCTGACCGCGAACCTGCAACCCGTCAAAATCTTCTTTCAGGATGAAGTTCACAACACCGGCAATGGCGTCCGAGCCATAGATCGATGAGTTCCCGCCCGTCACGATGTCTACGCGCTCGATCAAGTCTGTCGGGAAGGTATTGATGTCAGGCGCATTGCCATTGTTGATGATTTCTGCCGAAACGTGACGACGACCGTTGACCAGAACCAGTGTTCGCGAAGTGCCAAGTCCGCGCAAATCGAGCAGATTCAAACCACGGACACCAAGTCCCGATGTCGAGTTCTGCGAACTGACAGTGCTACGAAGTTGTGGCAGATCGTTGAGGGTGTCACCAATCGACACGCGACCCGTTTGTTGAAGCTCGGCTGCCGTTACGGTTGTGATTGGAACGGTCGAATCGTCATTGGGTCGCTTGATGCGTGACCCGGTAACAATGATCGTTGAAGCAGATTCGGCTTCCTCTGCTGCTGGTAAAACCGATGTTTGAGCAAAAGTTGGTGTTGCCGCCGCTGACAAAACAATACCGGCAAGCGCTGATGCGCTCAAAAAGCGAAATGACTTCATCGAAAATACCCCTGCTTGCACACCACGCGAATCTGTCGCGCTATTTGTCGAAACAAAAGCAATTGTAATAATATTTCAAGCGGCAACGCGGCAAGTTGTTAATCGTGGATTAAGAAAAATCTCGACTGTCACCTGATTGCAACAGTTATCCGCGCTCGACTGCCAATGCCACGCCCATGCCGCCACCGATGCACAATGTTGCCAGCCCCTTTTTCGCGCCGCGCCGCGCCATTTCGTGCAGTAATGTTGTCAAAACCCGCGCACCACTGGCACCGATCGGGTGGCCGATGGCGATCGCGCCGCCGTTGACGTTGACCTTGTCAGGATCCCAGCCGAGTTCCTTGCCAACCGCAAGAGCCTGCGCGGCAAAGGCTTCATTGGCTTCAATCAGATCGAGATCAGCAATGCCCCATCCGGCGCGTTCGAGCGCGCGGCGTGTGGCAGGGACGGGGCCAATGCCCATGATCGATGGGTCAACGCCCGCGGTTCCGAATCCGGCAATGCGCGCCAGGATTGGAGCGCCACGACGCGCGGCTTCGGCTGCAGACATCAATACAATGGCGGCAGCGCCATCATTCAGGCCGCTGGCATTGGCGGCTGTCACTGTGCCGTCTTTTTTGAAAGCAGGGCGCAATCCGGCGAGGCTTTCCGCTGTCACGCCATCGCGAATATATTCGTCGGTATCGACAATCATGTCCCCTTTGCGGCCCTTGACAGTAACGGCGGCGATCTCGTCCCTGAAGCGACCGTCGGCGCGTGCAGCCGAAGCAAGGTTTTGCGAGCGAGCCGCAAAGGCATCCTGCATCTCGCGCGTGATTTGATGCTGTTCGGCAAGGTTTTCCGCCGTGATGCCCATGTGATAATTGTTGAACACGTCGGTCAGGCCATCCTTGATCATCGTATCAATCAGCTCGACCGCGCCCATTTTCGTGCCGCCGCGCAGCGCCTGTGCATGGCAGGACATCGACATGTTTTCCTGACCACCTGCCACGACAATCGTCGCATCACCTGCGGTTATCGCCTGCGCGCCGAGCATGACGGCGCGGAGGCCCGATCCGCAGACCTGATTGATGCCCATTGCGGATACTTCTTTGGGAATGCCAGCCGCCATTGCCGCTTGTCGCGCAGGGTTCTGACCTTGTGCAGCTGTTAAAACCTGTCCGAGAATAACATCAGACACATCTTCTGGCGCAACGCCCGCAGAGGCGAGGGCCGCGACAATTGCTGTGCGGCCTAACTCATGCGCAGGCGTACCCGCAAAACTGCCTAGAAAACTACCCACCGGGGTGCGGCGTGCGGCTGTTATAACGATGTCGGTCATGAGCGGTATCCTAGATATTATGTTGCGCTCGTAAGCCAATTTTTGGGCGCTTTCTACTCCCTAGACAATGATCCATATTTTGCTGCGCAGCATCGCTGTGTTGCGATGCACCATCGAACAGTGCTAGGTAGGTAGCTCACCGCATAGAGATCATATCATGGCCAAATCGACTGCACCTTCAGATGGCGGCGAACCCACACCGGTCGTTATCAAAAAATACGCCAATCGCCGTTTATATAATACGGAAACCTCGAGTTATATTACGCTCGAACATCTAGCCCAGCTGACGCGCGAGGGACGTGAATTTAAGGTTCTTGATGCCAAGACCGACGAAGATATAACGCATAGCGTCCTGACCCAGATTATTATGGACGAAGAAAGCCGTGGTGAGTCCATGTTGCCTTCAGGTTTTCTGCGCCAGATCATCTCGATGTATGGCGATTCGATGCAATCGATGGTCCCGCAATATCTCGAAGAGTCTATGGATGCGTTTCGCCGCAATCAGGCGCAGTTTCATGAAACGATGAAAGGTGCATTCGAACGTGGTCCGTTCGCCGAGATTGCCAAGCGGAACATGGCGATGTTCGAAGCTGCGACGACGGCATTCGTGCCCAAAACAGGCGCATCGAAAAAAGACGATGAAATTGCCAGCCTGAAAGCGCAACTCGCCGACTTACAGTCGAAAGTCGATAAGCTCGGCAGCTAACACGTCTCGGGAGAAGACTATGCCGGGGCCGCTGGCTGGCGTGAGAATAATCGAATTTGCCGGGATCGGTCCAGGACCGTTCTGTGCGATGATGCTCGCCGATCATGGGGCAGAGGTTATCCGTGTCGAGCGGCCCGGCGGCGTTCTGGATCCGCGTGATGCCCTGTCGCGCAACCGGACGTCGATTGTGTTGAACACGAAAACCGCGGAGGGGCTGTCTGTCGCACGCGATCTGTGTCGCAGTGCCGATGGCTTGATCGAAGGATATCGGCCCGGCGTTATGGAACGGCTTGGCCTTGGCCCCGATGTGTTGCTCGCTGATAATCCGGCTCTGGTTTACGGGCGTATGACAGGCTGGGGACAGTTTGGTCCTTATGCCCATGCGGCTGGTCACGACATCAACTATATATCGCTGTCAGGCGTGCTGCACACCATCGGTCGCGCGGGCGAAAAGCCAGTGCCGCCCGTCAATTATGTCGGCGATTTTGGTGGCGGCGCGATGATGCTGGCGTTCGGCATGGTCAGTGCATTGCTGGCCGTTAAGAACGGCGCAGCGGGCCAGGTGATCGACTGCGCGATGACCGATGGTTCCGCCCTTCTAGCGGGGATGAGCTGGCATTTGCTGGCGGCAGGCATGAACGAAAACAAGGCGGGCGTGAACATGCTCGATGGCGGCGCGCATTTTTATGACACCTATGAATGCGCCGACGGCAAGTTCATTTCTATCGGATCGATTGAACCCCAATTTTATGCGCTGCTCCGCGCGGCGGCAGGCGTTGCGGATGATCCTGACTTTGATGCGCAGCATGACCGCAGCAACTGGGTAATTCTAAAGGCAAAACTTGCGGCGATATTCAATGCTAAAACGCGCGACGAATGGGACGCTTTAATGGCCGGAACCGACATTTGTTTCGCGCCCGTCCTGTCGATGACCGAGGCGACGCAGCATCCGCATAATGTCGCACGCGAAACTTTCGTAACGGTTGGTGGCGCGGTCCAGCCTGCGCCAGCGCCACGATATTCGGCAACGGTCATTGACGCGCCAAAGCCTGCGCCAATCGTTGGCAGCGATACCGACGCCGTTCTGGCGCGCCTTGGTTATAACACCGTGCGGATTGATGCGTTGCGCGCATCGGGGGCGTTGGGCTAAGTCGGTTTCAAAGCGGAACCAATTTCCGCGTTGCAAATCGGAGAGCGCCCATGACTGACATCCCCGCAACCAATCTGACGATGCTGACTTTGGTGAAAGACAGCGGCGAACTCGAAATCTCGCTTGTCCGCAAACCGATGCCTGCGCTGCGTGATCATGAAGTACTGGTAAAAATCCTCGCCACGCCGATTAACCCGTCGGACCTCGGTTTGCTGGTCGGTGGGGCTGACATGACGACGGCACGCAGGTCAGAACGCGACGGCTTGCCCGTCATCACTGCCGATGTATCGCCCGCCGGCATGCGCGCGATGGCTGGCCGTGTCGGCGAAGCACTGCCGCTTGGCAATGAAGGCTGCGGTATCGTCGTGCAGGCGGGCGCGTCCCCCGAAGCCCAAGCGCTGATCGGCAAGACTGTCGCGCTGATTGGTGGCGAGATTTACGCGGACTATCGCTGCCTCCCCGCCGCGATGTGCATGGTTCTGCCCGATGGCACTGATGCCAAGGACGGCGCATCATGCTTCGTCAATCCGCTGACGTCGCTTGCTTTCACTGAAGTGATGAAGAACGAAGGACACAGCGCGATTGTCCACACCGCCGCTGCGTCAAACCTCGGCCAGATGCTTGTAAAAATCTGTGCGAAGGACGGCATACCGCTCATCAACATCGTGCGTAGCGATGCACAGGTTGCATTGCTGAAAGGCATTGGCGCGACGCATATTGTCAATTCCGCGTCTGAAACCTTTATGGATGACCTCACGGCGGCCCTCGTTGAAACTGGTGCAACAATTGGCTTCGATGCAATTGGTGGCGGCAAACTATCAGGCCAAATCCTTGGCTGCATGGAATCCGCCGCGGCCAAACGTGCGACCAGTTATAGCCGCTATGGCACAGATGTTTTCAAACAAGTCTATATTTACGGCGGCCTCGACATGGGGCCAACGACGCTCAACCGCAGCTTCGGGTTGACCTGGGCGTTGTCGGGTTTTCTGCTGACACCATTCCTTCAGAAAGCAGGGATGGAAGTGAACATGCGGATGCGCAAGCGTGTCATTGACGAACTGACGACGACGTTCAAAAGTCATTACAGCCACGAAATTTCGCTGACCGAAGCGCTTAACCTTGACGTTCTGATGGCATATAATGCCAAGCGGACTGGCGAGAAATATCTCATCCGCCCGTAGTCATACTGGTCTCATAGACCTTATAAAATAAGGGTGTGCGGACGGCTGAGGCATTTGATGCCTTAGCCGTCAACGAACTCCTCAGTATCAATCGTCATTTGTAGACCCGGTGAATAGCGTGGTCCCGATACAGTGTGACGGTTTATCAACTGGTCAAGTTTTGCAACCACATCCGCAGACGGTGCATAATCCCACTGCGCTATGTTTTCCTCCATATGCGCAATTGACTGTGTGCCGGGGATCGTCACGATATGATTGCCTTGCGCATGAACCCATGCCAGCGACAATTGCGCGGGGGTGACGCCTTCTTCACTGGCAATTGCGTTGAATGCTGCAACCAACGCCATGTTCGCGCTATAATCCGGATCTTTGAAACGCGGCCAGTTCGCGCGGAGATCGCCTTCACCCCACATCGGCCCGCCTTTGAACGTGTTTGAAAGGAACCCGCGCCCAACCGGCGAAAACGCAACAAACGTGACGCCAAGTTCCTTGCATGCGACGAGCACGGCAATCTCGGGCTGGCGTGTCATTAGCGAATATTCAGTTTGTACGGCTGTAATCGGGTGCGTGGCATGCGCTATCCGCAACGTGTCAGCAGACATTTCAGAAAGGCCAATCCCCCCGATTTTCCCTTCCTTGATGAGGTCGGCCATCGCGCCCACAGAGTCTTCGATTGGCGTTTTGAAATCACGGCGGTGCATGTAATAAAGGTCGATATGGTCGGTTTGCAAAAGTCGCAGCGATTCCTCACACGCCGCACGGATCGTTTCGGGCCTGCAATCGACGCCGCGGTTGGGACCATCGACAATGATCCCCATTTTCGACGCAAGGTAATACGCACTGCGGCGGCTTTTCAGCGCGGTGCCGATTAGTTCCTCGCTCTTACCCGCGCCATAAATTCGTGCCGTATCAAGATGGTCATAACCGACATCAAGCGCGCGGTTGAGTAATTTTATCGCATAATCATCCTCTACTGCCGGCCCATAAGCCCAGCAGATGTTCATACAGCCGAGGCCAACAGGGTTCACCGACCGTCCACCCAAGTTGCGCTTCGTTATCGTCATTGAGGCACTCCTGAATACTTGCCCGTCATATGACCTGCGCTGCATCTAAAGGCGAGACGTAATCGCACAATGCGTCCCCCAACTGTCTTGCCAAAACATGTGCATACGTATGCCCCAGCAGATTGTTTGCGTGGGTGGCCTTGCGAGTGCTAGCCGGTGGGTTCGAAAATATAATGGGGAGAAAAATCGTGGCGTTGCCCTTAATGAACGGTCCGGCGGAGACCGCGAACGGCGCGACCAATGACAAGACCAGGGTTGTCCTTGTGCTCGTCTTTGCCGTGTTTTTCATTCTCGGCGGTGTGACCAATATCAACGATGTCCTCATCCCGAAATTCAAAGGACTGTTCCAGCTCACTCATTTTCAGGCCAACCTGGTTCAATTCGCCTTCTTCACAAGCTATGCGATTTTTTCGATTCCTGCGGGCAAATTACTGGGTAAAATCGGCTATGTCCGGGGCTTCGTTACGGGCTTTATGATAATCGCGTTCGCGTCGCTGCTGTTTTTACCCGCCGCTTATTCGGGGCAATATATCTGGTTTTTGGTCGCGCTTTTTGTTCTGGGCGGAGGCATCACATTGCTACAGGTTGCGATGAACCCCGTCACGCTCAGCCTGGGCAAGCCGGAGACTGCGCACAGCCGCCTCACATTTGCCCAGCTTTTCAATTCCATCGGTGTTTTTCTCATGATTTACGGTGGCGCGACGCTGCTTTTGGGGAAAAGCTCGGGCATTGATCCAGCAACCTTGTCGGGCGCCGAACTTGCCGCGTTTCGGACATCTGAATCGACTGTCATCGGGCATGCCTACATCGGTTTAGCCGTTGCGATGACGTTGATAGCATTTGTCTTCTGGATCTACCGCGGTGCCCTCGACGGACAAAAAGCGGATGAGGTCAAGAGCGACGGCGCGATCGCATTGCTATTGAGCCGACCACGCCTCGCGTTCGGCGCGCTTTGCATATTCTGTTACGTCGGGGCCGAAGTCGCCATCGGTAGTAACCTGATCGCCTATCTCGGCGATGTGCGGACCATGCAACTCGACGAGCAAGCAGCAGGAAAGCTGCTCGCTTTGTATTGGGGCGGCGCGCTCGTCGGGCGGTTAGCGGGCACTTTCCTGCTGCGGCTGGTTAAGCCCGGTTTGTTGCTCCTGGCCTTTGCCGGTGTGGCAATCGCGCTCAATTTGGTATCCGGCCTGTCGTCGGGTGCGCTCGCCGGATGGTCATTGATCCTTGTCGGCTTGTTCAATTCGATCATGTTCCCGACAATCTTCAGTCTCGCAACCGAAGGCATGGACAAGGAAGCGCCGCAAGCGTCTGGAATCCTGTGCACCGCAATTGTCGGCGGTGCCTTCGTGCCGCCCCTGTTCGGGCTGGTCGCGGACCAGGGAGGGTTGGCCGCCGCTCTGATTGTCCCTGTGATTTGCTATGCAGTCATTGCCCTGTTTGGTCTTTATGCAAATCGGCACGCAGTGGTGAGGTGACGAAAGTCGCGCATTCCCGCCTCAAGATATTCTTTGACGGTGGCTGCCGCCCCAATCCGGGCACGATGGAAATCGCAGTCGTTGTCGGCGGAAAAGTGCATATCCAGCGCGACGTCGGCTACGGATCCAGTATGGACGCCGAATGGCTGGCGCTTATCCACGCACTGAGCCTTGCTCACGGTCTCGGCTTGACGAACATCGTTCTTCTCGGTGACTGTGCCGCGGTGATCAATCAGGCAAACAATGTGGTGAAGGCGCGCGGTTCAAACATAGAGCATTTGAATAATTTCCGCGCCCTGCAATCGCCCCCTGCGCCACTCCGAATCCGCTACATAAAGCGCGCCCAAAACCTGGCCGGGATCGCGCTGGCCCGGCTTCATCCGCGATGACACCAGTTAATATTCTCTATAGCTTTCGGCGTTGCCCTTACGCCATCCGCGCCCGCATGGCGGTGTTGGTCAGCGGTGTGCCATTTACGCTTCGCGAGGTCGATTTACGCCACAAACCCGCCGAACTTATCGCCGCATCGCCCAAGGGGACGGTGCCCGTGCTTATCCGCGCCGATGGGCAAGTAATCGACGAAAGCCTCGACATCATGCGCTGGGCCTTGCGCCAGAACGACCCGGAAGACTGGTTGGCTGGAGATGACACAGCGCTCATCCAGACTATCGATGACCAGTTCAAATACCATCTCGACCGGTATAAATATGCCGACAGCGGCGGCCTGACGGATCGGGATGCAGGGTTGGCGATCCTGCAAGATATTGAACAACGCCTGAGCCTCAGTGCACACTTGTCTGGCGCCACACGATCTATGACAGACATTGCTATCATGCCCTTTGTTCGCCAATTCGCTGCGGTTGATCGCGCATGGTTCGATGCTCAACCAATCCCGCGCGTCAGACAATGGCTGGCCACGCTGACGACGTCACCTTTGTTCGAACAAACGATGAGCAATTTCCCCGTGGCTTTGCTGTGAGGCTGCTTGGTGCCATTATCGCAGGCGGCAGCTCACGGCGGTTTGGTAGCGATAAAGCCGCAGCCTTGCTCGATGGCAAAGCTCTAGTTGAACATGTCCGTGACGCACTGGCGCTGCAAGTCGACACGGTCGTGATTTGTGGACGCATATGGTCGGGCATGGTCAGCGTCGCGGATCAGCCCGCGCCGGATATGGGACCACTCGGCGGTTTGTGTGGGGCATTGAAATATTCGGCTGAGCATGGCTTTGATGCGGTGCTGACGGCGGGGTGCGATGTTCTGCCAGTCCCCGATCTGCGAGCTTTGGTTGGGCCGTCGCCAGCGATTGTTGAGGGGCAAAGGCTCTTTGGCTATTGGCCTGCCGCGCTTCAGACGGCGCTTGACCGCCATCTCGCCGAACAAAGCGATTATTCGATCCGGTCTTGGGTCACAGCGTCGGGCGCGCGCAGCGTGATCTGTTCCTTGCCTTTGCATAACCTCAACACGCGCGCCGATTTAGAGTCATATGCAAAGCGTTATTCGGCTGAATTGACGCTAACCCGAGAAAAGCACTAAGTCGTTGGCCATGCGTGATGATCCGCCAGCCCGCACGATAAACGCCCGCACGATAAACCCCGCTGCTGGTGCATTGGGCATAGGCGTGACGGGTCATCGGCTCGGGCGGCTGGGCAGTGCGGACCTTCAGGCTTTGCGCGCCACATTGCGCGAACTCTTTGTGACTTTGTCGTCTACGGCTTCAAATCCGATGCGCCTCATCACCAGTCTTGCTGACGGTGCCGACAGCATCGCCGCAGAAGAAGCACTTGATCTTGGTTGGGCGCTGGATGCGGTGCTGCCGTTACCGCGCGCCGATTATCTGTCGGACTTTACCGAAAGCGCCGCGCGCGCCGATCACGAGGCATTGCTTGTCAAGGCGCACAGCGTGTTCGAACTCGACGGCGACCGAAGTGCCGAGGATAGCAGCGCGATTGCCTATGAACGCGCGGGCCGCGTTGTGCTGGCGCAAAGCGACATCCTCGTCGCCGTGTGGGATAGCGGCCCTGTGCGGGGACGCGGCGGCGCGGCACAGATTGTCGCCGAGGCTGTGCTTGCGGGCATTCCCGTTATCCACATCGATCCCGCAGGCGCGCACCCGCCACGCCTGTTATGGGATGGGCTGGAGGAACATGATCTCGGCCAGCAGACGATTGATAGCGTGCCACGCGGAGACCTCAGCGCATTGCCGGGGCTTTTGCGCGGCTTGGTCGATGCACCGGTCGATGCAGGCGAACGTGCGATGCTTGATTTGTTTCAAGTGCCGACAAAACCGCGACGCAATTGGGCGCTGGCCTATCCGCTGTTGCTCGCGCTTATGGGTGTGCGGCGGCTTCGCAAAAGTGATTGGGCCATCGCGGACCCCGCGCGCGCCATGCCGGCGATCCTTGGCCCTTGTTCGGGTGCGGCACTGAACGCCAGCGGGTTTGGCGAGAAACTACGGACGGTTCTTGCCCCGCGCTTTGCCCGCGCTGACGCAATGGCAACGCATGTCGCGCAAATGTTTCGCAGCGGCTATGTCACCAACTTCAGCTTTGCTGCACTAGCCGTCGTCCTGTCGCTGCTCGGTCTGGCGCTTCCAGCGGCACTTAAGCCCGTCCTGATCATCCTTGAATTCATGGTCATTGCGACGATCCTGCTTGTGACCCGCGCAGGCAACCGGGCAAAGTGGCACCGGCGCTGGCTCGACAATCGCCATTTGGCGGAGCGGCTGCGCTGCCTGACAATTGCCGCACAACTTGGCGAACTCGAGCTGCGCAGCGGTGCAGACCTCCGTCCCGGCTGGGTTGACTGGTATGCACGAGCGACGGCACGCGAATTGGGTATGCCGTCGGTCAAAGTCGACAACGCCTATCTTGCCTGTGTCCGTGACGGCTTGACGTCCCTCATCGATGACCAGATTGCCTATCTTAAAACCGATGCCAGCCAGATGCATCGCCTCGAACATAAGATGCACAATCTTGGGACGATTTTATTCGCTATGACCGCGATTATCTGTGTCGCTTTGCTTGTGTTCAAGATGGCCGACAAGATGATCGGGATGGCCGCGCTGGACGCTGTCACGCATCCGTTTTTGACGGCGACAACCATTGCGAGTGCTGCATTCCCCGCCATCGGTGCCGCAATCTATGGCATCCGGATGCAGGGCGATTTCGCCGGGACTGCCGAACGAAGCGAGTCGCTTGCGCACAACCTTACGACCTTGCGACAAGTCATTGATGCTGATGCGCTGAGCTTTGACACGCTCAAGCGCCGCGTTGCCCGCGCCACGGATTTGCTGACGCAGGATCTGGCAAGCTGGCTGCAAACCTATCACGCGCGACCGTTGACGTTGCCGGGTTAAGCGGGAGGTCTGTGATGATCAAATATTTGCTGTTGGTGTGCCTGATGGCACCGCTGGCCGCCAACGCGCAGGGTCTTAATCCGGAGCCCAGCACGCCGCCCGCCGAAACGCCGTTGCCGGTTCCCGATGTCGACATTGCCGGTCCCGGCTATCGGCGCGACACGTCCGGCGACCTTGTCGAAGCGAACCGTCACCGGGTCATCAGCGGTGTCCCCGTCGCGCGTGGCTATGCACCCTATCAAGTGCAAATCTATTCGGGCTTTACTGGCTATACGGATGCCGAACGCGGCGGTCGTGAGATGTGGGAAATGCAGCATCGTTGTGGCGGCTCCTATATTGCGCCCAACTGGGTGCTGACCGCGGCGCATTGCATCACGCAGGCGCAGGTTGACCGCGATTATCGTGTCCGGCTGGGCGCGACTAACCTCAAACTCGCCAACGGGCCGAGCTATCGCATCGACCGGATGGTCCGCCACGCCGATTATAGCGACATCACGCATCGCGACGACATCGCGCTGGTCCATTTTCAGGGTACACCCCCGACCTCGATTCAGCCGGTTACACGCCACCGTGAGAGCGACGGGGTGCTGCTTGATCATCCGCGTTACAATGCGCAGCAGGGTGTGGTGATGGGACGCCGAGTCATGCGGCGGGTTGATGCGACAACGACAATGACCGAATTCCAGTCGGTGTTTGCACTTGGCTGGGGCAACACGCGGCCCGGCCCTGACGGACGCCCGTCGATGGTGTTATACCGCGTCCTGCTTGATCCGGTGAGTGAAGCGGATTGCG
>JAYTWA010000417.1:0-2442 GCA_043743675.1 Sphingomonadales bacterium | reverse complement strand
CGCCGCCGCCAACTCGGATACTAGCGTCCGCGCGGTTGCAGCATTCATGCTCAGCTGTGCCACAACTTCGGCAACATCAACATGCGCTTCACCTGCGCGCCAGCAGTCATAATCCGTGACCATTCCCACCAATGCGTAGGGAAGCTCAGCCTCGCGCGCGAGTTTCGCTTCGGGCATTGCCGTCATTCCTATGATCTGCGCGCCCCATTGGCGATACAAATGCGATTCGGCGCGGGTTGAAAATTGTGGTCCTTCCATCGCGAGATAAGTTGCGCCTTCGGTCACAGTCGCGCCCGCAGCCCGCGCTGCATCCGCTGCTATCCTCGACAAGCGCGGACAAACCGGATCCGCCATCGAGACGTGCGCGACCATGCCAGTCCCGAAAAAACTGGGGACCCTGCCCTTTGTGCGGTCGATGAACTGATCGGCGATGACAAATTTTCCCGGTGGCAAATCTTCGGCCAGTGACCCTACCGCGGAAATCGAGACAATATCGGTGCACCCTGCTCGTTTAAGCGCGTCAATATTCGCCCGTGCATTCAGGTCATCCGGCGAAATCCGGTGTCCCCGCCCATGTCGTGGCAAAAAAACGAACTTCACACCAGCAATATACCCCGTCAGCAGTTCATCCGATGGCGCGCCCCAGGGCGTATCTACTGCAATCCATTGTGCATCTTGAAGGGCATCGATGGCGTAAAGCCCCGATCCGCCGATGACCCCGATAGTCCAGCTCTTGTTCATGGCTGCGCGCTACTGCACAATCGTAATAAAATACAAACCTGAAAGGTCGCCCGTGAAAAGTCTCGCCGTTGCTACATTTGCGTTGCTTGTTTTTCCTGCCCAGGCAGCAATGCCGGTTACTGGCAAATGGATCACGGCCGAACGCGATTCGATCATCGAAATCGGCACTTGTGGCGCGACAATATGCGGCAAAGTGCACCGTGTCATAAAAATGATGGACAATGGCCAGCCGCCAACTGATGCCAACAACCCCAACCCAGCGCTCCGCAAGCGGCCGGTTCAGGGCATGATGCTTCTTACTAGTTTCACGGACGGTGGCAATCACTGGAACGGACAGATTTATGACCCGAAATCGGGGAAGACTTATAAATCGAAGCTCTCGCGCAATCCCGACGGCACGTTGAAGGTTCAGGGCTGCATCGGCCCCTTTTGTAAAGCCTTTACCTGGACGGCGGCGAAGTAACTAAACTGCGCGCGCGGCCATATCCGAAATACACGATCAGCCCGATAGCATTCCAGATCAGAAAATATTCCTGCGTCTTGGCGGGCAGGCTGGCGAAAAGATACAGGCATCCCAGCACTGCGACCGGCCCGACAACCCACGCCATCGGAGTTCGGAATGTCCGCACCGCGCCCGGATCGCGCCGCCGCAGCACGAGCATCGCGACTGACACGGCAATGAAAGCCGCCAGCGTCCCGGCATTGGCAAGTGCGGCAATTGCATCAATCGGCATTACGCCCGCAATGATCGCAACGAGAACTGCTGTGATAATCGTGATACGAACCGGCGTCCCGCGCTTCGGGTTCACTGTAGCTAGGCTGAGCGGTAAAAACCCGTCGCGCGCCATCACGAGGAAAATGCGGCTCTGCCCATACAGGAACGCCAGCAGCACAGTTGGGAGCGCAATCACTGCCGCCGCCGCAACCACTGTCGCGACGCCCGGACTGCCGATCCCGCGCAGAATCAGTGCCAAAGGTTCGGGGCTTTTGGCAAAACCGGTGTAGCTGATCGCTCCGACTGCCGCCGCCGCAACGACAATATAGATAATCGTGCAAACCACCATTGACCCGACGATCCCGATCGCCAGATCACGTTCGGGATTTTTCGCTTCCTCCGCCGCTGTCGAAATTGCATCGAAACCATAAAATGCGAAAAAAATTATCGCTGCCGCTGCCATCACACCGCGTTCGACACCATCACCACCCATCGTTTTTGAAAAACCATAAGGCGAAAACGGGTGCAAATTTTCAGCGTTAAAATGTGGCAAGGCGACCACAACAAACAAAATAAGCGTCGCAATCTTGATCGTGACCAGCACCGTATTTAGAGTCGCACTTTCGCGCGTGCCGAGCATCAACAGGCCTGCAACAACACCGATGATTCCGACCGCAGGCAAGTTCACAACCCCGCCGAGCGACGGACCCGCACTCAATGCCAGCGGCAAATGCGCACCAATCCCCGTCAAAAACCCGTTGGCATAACCCGACCACCCCACCGCAACCGCACTGACGACCAGCGAATATTCAAGGATCAGCGACCAACCAACGACCCAGGCAACAATCTCGCCCAGCACCGCATAGCTATACGTATAAGCGCTCCCCGACGCGGGCATCATCGTAGACATTTCGGCATAGGCCAGCGCGGCGCACGCACAGATCAGGCCCGCGATTCCGAACGACAGCAGCACCGCCGGACCCGCC
>JAYTWA010000416.1:0-3657 GCA_043743675.1 Sphingomonadales bacterium | reverse complement strand
CTATGGCGGACGCCTGCCCGAATGGCGTGAGATCATGGCCGCGGCACAGAAAACCCCCGGTGTAACGTCGGCCACACCGCTGATCGAACAGCCACTGATGGCGAGCCACGACGGTCGCGTCGAAGGGGTGATCACGCGCGGGATGCGTGTCGAGGACATCAGGACCAACGCCACGCTCAAGTCCAAAGTGCTGGTCGGCAATCTAAACGAACTGACGCCGGGCAGTGGCAATGTGGCACTTGGCGCGCGTCTGGCCGAGGCGATTGGTGCGCAAGTTGGCGGACAGATTTCACTCATCAATCCTGCGGGGCAGGCAACGCCAATGGGCACCGTGCCGCGCATCGTCAGCTACCGTGTGGCGGCCATCGTCGAAATCGGTGTCTATGATTATGACAAGGCATTTGTCGTGATGCCAATCGAGGATGCTCAGACGCTACTCTTGCTTGGTGATGCCGTCGGCATGGTCGAAGTCGAGACGACTGACCCCGACAAGGTGGCGCAGATATTGGCACCGTTGCTGCCCAAGATTGGCGACAAGGCCGTTGTTACTGACTGGCGACAGATGAACGCCTCGCTGTTCGAAGCGCTTGCGGTCGAGCGCGTGGCAATGTTTGTCGTGCTTTCGATCATCATCCTTGTGGCCGTTTTCAACATATTGTCGTCGCTGATCATGCTGGTGCGTGCCAAGACGCGCGACATCGCGATCCTGCGCACGATGGGGGCGGCGCGCGGCGCGATGATCCGGATATTCGTCGTCGTCGGCGTGACAATCGGCGCGCTGGGCACAGTGGCGGGCCTGGCGCTTGGTTTTGTTTTTCTGTTTTTCCGGCAGTCTGTGGTGAACTTCGTGCAGTTGGTTACAGGGCAGAATCTATGGGATCCGTCGATACGATTTCTGACCGAATTGCCGTCGAAGACCGATCCGTTCGAAGTGCTGGGCATTACGATCATGGCGCTGCTGTTCAGTTTTCTCGCCACGTTATATCCGGCGTTCAAAGCGGCAAGCACGGACCCGGTTCAGGTGCTCCGGTATGAATGATGTCCTCGCCGTCGCAGGGCTGAAACGCGCGTTCATGCAAGGCGAAGCAACGATCCATGTGCTTCGTGGTGTTGATCTGGCCATAGCGCCTGGTGAGATTGTCGCGTTGCTCGGGCCGTCAGGATCAGGGAAATCAACATTGCTGCAAGCCGTTGGTTTGCTTGAAGGCGGGTTTGAGGGATCGATCCGTATTGCCGGCGAAGAAGCATCAAAGCTCAACAGCGATGGGCGAACGCGGGTGAGGCGCGATGCGCTGGGGTTTGTTTATCAGTTCCACCACTTGCTGCCCGATTTCAACGCAAGCGAAAATGTTGTTTTACCGCAACTGATCCACGGAATGGCGCGACCGACAGCCGAGGCGCGTGCAACGGAATTGCTTGGTGCGCTTGGACTCGGCGACCGGCTGACGCACCGGCCATCGCAATTGTCGGGTGGCGAGCAGCAGCGGGTGGCGGTGGCACGGGCGCTGGCCAATCGCCCGGCGCTGGTGCTTGCCGACGAACCGACAGGTAATCTTGACGAGGCAACGGCGGATATTGTCTTTGCCGAGTTCCTTAATCTGGTACGCGGAGAGGGATCGTCAGCGCTGGTCGCGACGCACAATGAACGGATCGCGGCAAAGATGGACCGTGTCCTGCGGTTGCATGACGGTGTGCTGACCTAACGCCCGACAGTTCCCGCGATCACGCGGTCGATCCGTGCTTTGGCAGCCGCGAATTGCGCGCTGTCCAGTGTTTGATATTTCCCGACAAAGGCGCGCTCGCTTAGTCCTTCGGATAGCGCCAATGCCCGGATTGGAAGCAAGTCTTCGCCGGTTGCGGCGCGTAATCGTGCGGCGATCGACACGGCTGTTTCAGGAGCAACAGCGCGGCGGGCGAGAGCAAGGCCCGCGCGGTCAGCGGCCAGATCGACGAATGAAAAGCCGCTGCCGCCGGGGCGACTGTCGGACAATTCCTTCCATTCGCCCATCGCGCCGCCAATATCATTGCCGAGCGAGACCGCGAGTGCGGCGGACAGCGACCAATGCGCCGCCAGATCCTCGCGGCCCGCAAGCATGGGTTTTACTAAGGGCACGCCGCATGGTTTAACGCGCTGTGCGGCATTGCCGGCCAGACGTCCGGCATCGGGCAAAGTGGCATACATCGCGAGCGCGACGAATGTGGCGCGGTTTTGTTCAGGGATCGACAAAGTGGATAGGTCCGGCAGGAAAGCGCGCCGGACGATGAGCGCCATATCATCCGTCGGCTTTTTGCGATTAAGCAACGTCAGTCGGCAATAGATTGATGCAGTCATCGTCGCATCGACGGGCTGGCTGCGCAGGCTCGACAGATCATTGGCAAAGGCACCATTGAGCGGCAGGTAGACCAGCGCCGACACGGCATCAGGATCGACGCGAACCATCCGCACAAGATTGTCGAGTGGTGGCACGTTGACGCCGCGCCAACGGATGAACGAGCGGGCAAGATCAATGAGGCGACGGCTGACCGCGGGACCGAGCGGCAGATCACCGATTTTCAGCCGCGTTTCGGGAAATCCCTTCGCGCTGGAGGATAGCCGCGCTTCACCGTTGAGCCAGATGAAAGCGAAGCGACGGCTGGCGCGCAAGGTCAGCGTGCCATTTTCGATACGGCTGTCAAAACGACCGAATTTGCCGAGCGATGTGGCAAGCGTCGTCGCGCTGACGAGGTCATCGCGGTCTGCACGTAATGTCGCCAGGCCATTGCCATAACGCAGCGAACGCCCTGCTGTCTGTGCGACATCGCGGGCGCGTTTGGCCTGTTCGGCAGTCGGCGTTTTGCCGGGAGTGACAGTTGGCGACAAGTCGAGCGCCAACGCCAGCACTATGGCAATGGCGGCAAGCACCGCCCGGCCCAGAAACCGCAAGAAAGTCGAACGGGAAACTCTGGTCGCGGCGGCCAACGAATGATATTCCGGCAAATGAAACAGGAGAACGCGCGATGGGCGTCCATGATTACACGGTCAAGAAGGCCGATGGCACAGAAATGAAATTGAGCGAGATTGAAGGGCCAATTCTGGTCGTGAATGTTGCATCAAAATGCGGATTTACGCCGCAATATGAAGGGCTTGAAACGCTCCATCGGACATATAAGGATCGCGGGCTCACGATACTTGGCTTTCCATGCAACCAGTTTGGCGCGCAGGAGCCGGGCGATGCTGCGGAAATCGCGAGCTTCTGTTCGCTGACTTATGATGTCAGTTTTCCGGTGCTGGCGAAGGTTGAAGTCAACGGCGATGGGGCCGACCCGCTGTATAAATATCTGAAGAAGGCCAAGCCGGGCCTTATGGGATTGCAAGGAATCAAGTGGAATTTCACGAAGTTCCTGATCGACAAGGATGGCAATGTTGTTGCGCGCTATGCCCCGACCGACAAACCCGAGAGTCTGGCGCCAGTAATCGAGAAATTGCTTTAGACGCAACTCGACTCCAAAATCAGGACAGTGTTGAAATATCGACCGGCGCGTCCTTGCCACGTGCATCCGGGCTGGACGACTTTGGTAGTCGTATGGTTGAAAGCGTCCAGGCTTTCTTTTGGTGGTATGATCGTCGGGCCTAATGTCCTGTGTTCACAGGCTGTTGTGTAGCACCTGTCCGTTGCC
>JAYTWA010000415.1:0-6012 GCA_043743675.1 Sphingomonadales bacterium | reverse complement strand
CGTGCCGTGTCGATCAGGCCGCGCAGCTCCGCAAAAAGATGCGGGACATATTGAACCTCGTCGATCACCGTCAGCCGTCCGAATTGCCGGGTGAGGAATGCTGTTGTGTCTTCAAGCTTACGGCGATCCGCTGGGGTTTCGAGATCAAGGTAGAGCGCGCCGTCTCGGGCTGCGGCGATTTCGCGGGCAAGCGTTGTCTTCCCGACCTGACGCGGGCCAAGCAGCACAACGGCGGCTTCGCGTTTCAAGCCGAGGTTGATCGCAGCCAGCGCTGACGGGCGTTCAATATTCATACCGCTAATCTATAGTGACGTTTATGATTAGCGGTCAACGACTATGTCCTATAATCGCTTTGATGACCCGGAACGGTGAGTGCGCTCTGGAGCGGTCATCAACATGACTAAACATCGCTGAATTCATGTGCATCCAGCCACGGATGCTCAAACTCTCGAAAATCCGGGACTTTCTGGCATTCTGCGCCTTTGTGCTAATGGCCTAACACATAAATCAACGATTCAGCCTAGAATAGCAAAAATACTAACACACATTCTAACACATAGCACAAAAACGTAACTAAAAACGCTGTATTATCAATAGTTTAACATTACAGTTTTCCATCTCATAACCTGAAGGTCGTAGGTTCAAATCCTACTCCCGCAACCAACTCAACTCGATAACTTCAGCTGCCGGATTGAACGTTGCAGCGTCGCCTGATTGATATTGGTCTGTGCGGTTTATAACTACGTTGCCAGTCATTCGGCTATGGAATTCCGAACGCATCTCGGCTTTCTCGCTTATTAATCGAAGCCGATAGAGCTATTCGACCTTCGCTACGGAAATGGCAACGACCAGACCTCCATTGCGGTGCTGCTGCGCTGATCAGAGCTTCGTGCCAAAGCCGCACTAGCTCGCCCCGATAACTGGCGGACCAAGAAGATAACGAACGGACTCAGTGTCGAGCAACGCCTGAGCCAACCCCACATCGCGCGCATAGATTTTGGAATTGTGGATAAGGTGCGTTCTGAGCTTGCCGACCGATAGTTCGAGCCGCCGCACCAACAGCAAATCGACGAACAGGTCGATGCATCGGACCGCCACCGGTGCTTAGACTGCCACCTGTGTGCAAGTCGCGGACTGCTGACCATTGTGACCCTGCGCGTATGCGAGAATACCCGAAATCGGTCAATCGTGGCACCGGCAAAGCGCAGCGCAAAATTCAGTCCGTCACGTTAAAGATAGCTGAGATGAATGAGGGCCGCCACGCGACATTCGCCGCAACGTCGCTTGCAAGCAGGGTCCGATGAAAGTCGCCACGCAACAGGGAGAACAGGCTAAGTGCAGAAATAGCTGCAGGCATAGAGAATGGGCGACTTCTTAGGACCTGACTACTTTCTGCTCAATTGCACCAAATAGCAGGCTGGCATCGGGTAGGGTCGCCTCCATCCGGACAGTGTCGCCGAATGCCATAAACGCTGTCTTTGGTGCGCCGGTGTCGACAATCTCGATACCGCGGCGTTCGGCGATGCACGACGAGCCGACCTCGCGGAAGTTTTCGTTTGAAACTGTGCCCGAGCCGATGATCGTGCCCGCGCACAAAGACCGGGTGCGTGCGGCGTGGGCGATAAGTTCATGAAAGCCGTAAGCCATTGCTGCGCCGTCGGCATTGCCAAAGCGCTCGCCGTTCCAGTCAACGCTAAGCGGCAGGCATACGCGCCCATCCCGCCAATGCTCGCCAAGCGCATCGGGCGTGATCGCGAACGGCGCTGCGCTGCACGCGGGCTTGGCTTGCACCCAGCCGAAGCCGGTCTTCATCTCGACCGGCGCAATCGCGCGCAGCGACCAGTCGTTTATCTGCACGACCAGTTTAATATGTGCCATAGCATCGTCAGCGGAAATCCCCATTTGCACGAAATCGGTAATGACCCCGAACTCGCCTTCGAAATCAATACCGTCTTCCTCGCTCGGCAACGCGACATCGTCGTTGGCCCCCAGAAACTGGTGCGACATCCCCTGATACATCAACGGGCGGCCTTTGGGGTTAGGCGCCAGATTGAACACGATCTGCATAAGATCGCCGTGGCTGTCGAAGGCCGAACCATCGAGCCATTGCCAAGCGCGCGGCAATGGCGCTGCAATCCGACGGTCGCCGAGCGCGTCGCCCTCGCCGCTAGCAAGCTGGGCTGCCAAATCCCTAAGCCTTGGCTCGCACTCTGCCCAATTCTCGATGGCATTTTGCAACGTCGCAGCTATTCCAGTCGCTGCGACGAAACGCTGACCATCGTCTGAGACGACCACCAGTTGTCCGTCGGGCGTGGCGTTGTTCAAAGTTGCAAGCTTCATGCGGGATTTCCTTATTCGATGCCGGACAGCGTCGCTGCAACAAGTGCTTTGAGCGTGCTGTCATGGGTGAAACCAAGGCTGTCGGCCAAGGCGGTGGTAAGTGGGGGTTGCGCTCCGAAAGCTGCTTCAAGCGCGGCATCGGGTTGATAGGTTACAAGATTGACATCGCTCCCGGTCTGTAGCGCGATCTCGGTGACCAGATCGGCAAAGCATACGCGGAGCGCCGGAAGGGTCAGAATCTGCCCGCCTGCATTCAAACCGAGTGCATGAACAATGTTGCGCGCGATACTGTCGGCAGACATCATCCACATCGTCGCCCCCTGCGAAACCGGCACGACAAATTCCTCACCGCCACGCAGCGCGTGAAAAACATTGCTCATAAATGCCGATTTCATCCCCGATGCAGTGCGCGGTCGCGCAACGATCCCCGGCAGGCGCAGCGACAGGCCATCAATTGCCCCGCGCCGCGACTGCATTGCGATCCATTGCTCCATCATTGCCTTGTGCGCGCCGTAGATCATGCGCGGCGCGATTGGCGTTGTATCATCGACCGACAGCGGAAGCGGTTCTCCGAACACGGCGATGCTGCTGGCAAAGACAAACTTCGGGCAATTGCCAGTGGCGGCGGCGGCCTCTACCAAGGCCATCGTTGCATCGACATTCACCGCCTTGGCCAGCACCGGATTGAGCTCCGCCGCACCGCCCGGCACGGTCGCAAGGTGGATGACCGCGTCGCAACCCCCGGCGAAACCCCGTGCAATCACGGCAGGATCGCTGATGTCGCCTTCGATGCCATCGATATCCGGTAGCCTGCTATCGACCGCGACAACGTTATGGCTGCTGTCCAGAGCCGCAAGCAACGCTCGCCCGACAAAGCCGCCCGCACCGGGGATGACAATACGCATTTATCAGCTCCCGTCGGTGATCAGCGTGCCGCCGTCCACCACCAAATTATGCCCGCTGACAAAGGCCCCGGCAGGCGAGCAAAGAAACACCGCAGTGCCCGCGATTTCCGATATTTCTCCGACACGGCGCAGCGGCGTCATGGCCATTCGCTTTGTCATGAATGCCTCGTTCGCCATTAACGGACCCGAAAATTCGGTGCGGATCAGGCCGGGTGAGACCGCGTTGACGCGGATGTTGCTCGGCCCCCATTGCACCGCCAGATTTCGCGCCAACTGGGCCAGCCCGGCCTTGGCTAGCGCATAGGCGTTTATATTCGCATTTCCGCGCAGCCCCGACAGGCTTGAAATCAGCACAACGGATCCGCCGCCGCGCCTTGCCAATTCGGGCATTGCAAGTCCGGTCAACGCAACGACGCTACGCAGATTAATCGCCATGACGGCGTCGAAATCATTGGCCGAAGTCGAGCCCGCCGCTCCTGTAATTCCGGCATTGCAGACCAATATGTCGATGCCGCCAATATGCGCGACGGCTCCAGTGACAAGCTCGGCAAGAGCGTTCTGGTCCGTGACGTCACAGGCGATGCCATGTGCAGCCAGACCCTGTGCTCGCATCGCTTCACTGGCCTCGGCTGTGTCACTTGCCGACTCGCTCGACACGACAACCAATGCTCCGGCGCGCGCCAGCTCTTCGGCGATTCCCCGGCCGATACCTCGCGTCGAACCTGTGACGATGGCGACTTTGCCTGCCAGATTGAACAGCTCAGTCAAATGCCCGTCAATCCGAAAACCCGCTCGGCATTTGTCTGTACTATACGTTTACGCACATTTGCGGACAGACGGATTTTGTCGAACGTTGCGCTGGCAGCGGTCGCATCTTCATACGGCCAGTCAGCAGCGAACAATATGCGGTCGGCGCCCATCACTTCGATTGCCTGCCGGACCGACGGGCCATAATTCATACCGCTGGTGGTCAGCACAAAATTGCGCTTCAGATAATCGCTTGGGCGCAGTTTGAGTTTAGTGCGTAACGGCGATCCGTCAGCGGCCATGCGGATATCGACCCGGTCGATGAAGAAGGGCAAGCCTTCGCCCAGATGCCCCAGCGCGATTTGCAGGTCCGGAAATTCATCGAACACGCCTGACAATATTAACCGCAAGGCATGAAGCCCAGTTTCAGCGGCAAAACCCCATATCGGCCCAGCCAGCGCGTGCGGCAGATAGGGCTGTAACATCGCAGGTGAAGGATCGCGCGGGTGGATGTAAATCGGTTTTTTTAGCGCCTGCGCTGCTTCAAAAATCTGCCAGAATTTGCGGTCGTCGAGATATTCGCCACGCGTGTGCGAATTGATCAGCGCGCCCTTTAGCCCCAACGAAGATACTGCGCGTTCGAGTTCTTGCGCGGCGGAAGCCGGGTCCTGCGGCGCAATCGTCGCCATTGCGGCGTAGCGATATGGGTCGCTTGTTTGCACTTGAGCGATGCGGTCATTGGCCAGCATTGCTAGGTCGCGGGCTTGCGGCGCATCGAAAATCTGGACCCCCGGCGCACCAAGCAGCAGTATCTGCGTGTCGATGCCCGCCGCTGCCATTGCTGCCTTGCGGACATCGCCAAGATCGAGCGACTGGCCCATCCAAAGCTTCCCCTGCTCGGCTCCAAACCCCGCGATCAAAGCAGCCAGCCCCGGCTCCCTTTGAGCGCCGCCCTTTGCCATGAACTGCTGCGTGGCCGCGGCTATGTCAGGAATGCCGAAGCTTTCCTCGGTAGCGATCTTGCGCAATTTCGGTCGCTTCGCCGACAAAGCAGGAGCGGCAGCGGTGGCCGCTGCAACACCCATAAAAACTCGGCGGTCAATCTCGTTCACTGGATTAAAGTCCCAGCATTCGTTGAAACGTGCGGTCGTCGTCAACGAAATGATGTTTGAGCGCACCCAGCATGTGCAAGACGACCAAACACAAAATCGCAACGCCAGTCCAACGGTGGACTGACCCGATCAGTTCATGACTCGCCTCGTCCCACTTCGCGAAAGGTGGCGGGATTTCGAACCATCCAAACACATCGATTCCCCAGCCACCGCTCCAAACATCGATTGGCCCGGTTACCAATTGGATGCCGATAAGGACTAGCATTGCTGTGTGGACTGTGACCGACAAGGCTCGCTCCCATGGTTTTTTGGTCAGCGGCGGCGGTTGCACCGTCCTGAAATGATAAACAATACGTGCCCCGATAAGCAGGGAAAACAGCACACCAATCGAGCCGTGTAACTGAAGCCAATAAAGACCAGCTTGCTCGGATGTCGAAGTCCACGACTGAAACGCCGTAAATAACATTGCGAGAATGACCGCTGCAACGCTCCAATGCAGGGCAATGGCGACGCGGCTATATTCTGATCGTTCGGTCACTCGGGCGGCCCGCCGACAAAGCCGGGAGTGCCCTTGGGCGCAACATATTCCATCGGCATTTCGCCGCCCCAACGCGTGAGTTCGGGTGCTGCCTCATGCAATTCAGTCGGCTTCGTTGCATCATGCAAATCGGTATCGGAAAAAGTCTCAAACCTGATTTCTCCCGGACCCCACCAAATATCAAACACATGGCTGCCCAGCGCATGGCGGCCCATACCCCAAAGCGGTTCCCAACCTTGCCTCGTCATATGCTCATGGCCGATGGCCTGCGCTTCGCTGTCCTGGACTTCAAATGACAGATGTTGAGCGCCGCCAGACTTTCCGGGGAAAAGCGCAATGGTATGATGATCGACCCATTCGTTGCCATGAT
>JAYTWA010000414.1:0-6693 GCA_043743675.1 Sphingomonadales bacterium | reverse complement strand
ACGCGGATGACTTGCAGGATCGGGCCAAACAGCTCGATGTCAGGACGGTCATGTGCATCGGTCATGTCAATGATGCTGGGCGTGAGGAACGGCCGACCGGGGATCAGGCGCTCCATATGAAGAATCGGCACGCCGCCCTTCATAATGAGCGCGAGGAAACTTTCCTCAAGCTGGTCGGCAACTTCATTGTCGATCACGGGGCCCATGAAGGGCGCGGGGTCGCTGTGCGGATCGGCGACAATCAGGCGTTCGGTAAGACGCTTGATCTGTGCCATCAGCGGTTCGTGCATCCCGTCGCGAACGATCAGGCGACGGGCGGCAGTGCAGCGTTGTCCCGCAGACATGAAAGCCGACTGGATGACGATGATTGCAGCTGAATAAACGTCCGTTGCGTCCCACACGATGATGGGATTGTTGCCGCCCATTTCGAGTGCGAGAATCTTGCCAGGATTATCGGCAAACTGGCGATTGATGGCGATGCCAGTGCGTGCCGAGCCGGTAAACAGGACACCGTCAATGTCGGGATGGCTGACCAGTGTCTTGCCGGCGTCTGGTCCGCCAATCACGCAGCGGACAACGCCCGAGGGGACACCCGCCGCATGATAGCATTCGACGAGCATTTTGCCAGTCGCCGGGGTTTTTTCCGACGGTTTGAAAACCACTGCGTTACCCGCGATCAGTGCAGGAATAATGTGGCCATTGGGCAAATGGGCGGGGAAATTATAAGGGCCGAGCACAGCCATGATGCCGTGCGGCTTGTGGCGAAGCGCCTGCCGGTTGCGCATATCACCATCGAGGCGGCGTTGCGCGGTGCGTTCGTTGTAGGAATCAATCGAGATTTCGACTTTGGCAATGACAGCGTCGACTTCGGTGCGTGCTTCCCATAGTGGTTTGCCGGTTTCGCGAGCGATGGTGTCGGACAGCGCATCATGTTTGCCACGCACGACGTTGATAAATCGGCGGAACGCTTCGACGCGGACAGCCAGCGGACGAGAGGCCCATTCGGCAAAAGCAGCACGCGCCAACGCAATTTCTTCATCAACATCACTGATCGCGCCGCGCCAGAGGATGGCACCAGTTGCTGGTTCTGTTGACACAAGTTCGGTTGTCATTTGCGGTTCTTTAGGCGGCAGTTCAACGATTTGCCAGTGCCGCACCCATTTCGCGGATTAAGGTTATTTTTGCGTTAAAGTCTGACCAGTCGTCGGCGTCAGCGATTGGTTTCCAGATCGACTCGACATCTTCGATCAGCATGGTGCAGGGTTCGTTTTGCGACCAATAGCGATGGGCGAGATCCACACGCGATTGATAGCCAACGAGTGCTGTGCGCAGGGTTTCAAACGCAGGGTGCGAATAATCGCCACGCCTTTGGGTGCCGCCTGCCCAGTCGAAATAGAAGGCGTCGAGGCTTGTTTGGCTTTCGGTCAGCGCGGTTTCGATAGCTTGGACGAGCGCCAAGTCTTTGGCAGGTGTTTTGGACATGACCCCGAGACGCCAAAGAAATTTGTCGATCAGAGCGGCGCGATAGGCAGGCGCAAAGGCACCAATGGCGGCTTCGAGTGCGTCTTTGTCGGCGATGTTGCTAAGCGCGATGGCCAATTGCACAACGTCCCAGTGAATGGCTTCGGCTTGGCGCCCGAAGCTGTAGAGTCCGGCGCTATCGAAATAGGCAGCGGTGAACCCAGCATCGAAAGTGGGTGCGAACCGCCACGGGCCGTAATCAAAACTTTCGCCGCTGATGTTGATGTTATCAGTGTTGAGAACCCCGTGGACAAAACCAGCAGCCATGAATGATGCGGCCATTTGGGCCGTGCGTTCGGCAACGAGCGCGACGAGACGATCAGCTGCGCCGGTTTCGCCATAATAATGTTTCAGGCTGTAGGCAGTCAGGCGTTCGAGTTCATTGGTTAGCCCCAATGCGTCCAAACGCTGGAAGCTGCCGATGCGGATATGGCCGTGGTTGAGGCGGACCATGACGGCTGAGCGGGTCGGCGAGGGTTCGTCGCCGCGGTTCAATGCTTCGCCGGTTTCGATGAGCGAGAATGTGCGTGAGGTTTCCACGCCGAGAGCTTCAAGCATTTCGGTCGCGAGAATTTCCCGGACGCCGCCTTTGAGTGTCAGGCGGCCATCGCCGAAGCGGCTGTAGGGGGTTTGGCCCGACCCTTTGGTGCCGAGGTCCATGAGGCGGCCTGTTTGATCGCGCATCTGGGCAAAGAGAAAACCACGCCCGTCGCCGATGTCGGGATTATACTGGCGGAACTGATGTCCATGATAGCGCAGGGCGAGCGGTTGCGGGAGCGTGCCGGGCAGCGGTTCGAATTTGCCGAAATGTGCGATCCATTGCTCGTCGGTCAGGTCGCTCAGGCCGACTTTGGCAGCCGCGCCATCATGTCGCCAGCGGAGCTTGTGGTTGGGAAAGTCGGCCGCCGCGACCGGATCGGCAATGAAGTCAGCGATTTCGCTGATTGCGTTTGCAGGCGTGAACGGTTGCGCGGATGTCATCATGCCGCGATATGGACGGCAAGGGTGGAGTGCAACCGTGGACTATGTCGATAGCTATTGGTGGTCGAACGACGGGCTGCGGCTGCATTATCGCGATTATGCCGGTCGTGCGGACCGCCCGCCGATTATTTGCCTGCCCGGATTGACGCGCAACGGCCGTGATTTTGACGGCGTTGCGGCGCGGTTGGCACCCGAATGGCGGGTGATTGCGGTTGATTTTCGCGGGCGCGGCGACAGTGCTTATGCCAAGGATGCGATGACTTATGTGCCGCTGACTTATGTGCAGGATGTCGCACGGTTGTTTGAGGCATTGAAGCTCGACCGGTTCATATTGTTCGGGACTTCGCTGGGCGGGATTGTGACCATGCTGCTTGCGGCGACGGGACACGCCAAAATTGCGGGGGCTTTGCTCAATGATATTGGTCCCGTGATCGAGGCGGAAGGACTGGCGCGGATCAAGGGCTATGTCGGGAAGACCGCATCGTGGCCGACATGGGTGCATGCCGCGCGGGCGCTCGGCGAGACGAATGCAGAGGTCTTTCCCAATTACAAGCTGGCCGACTGGCTGATAATGGCCAAGCGCTTGTATCGTCTGACCCCGACGGGGCGGATTGTGCCCGATTATGACAAGAATATCGCTGAGCCGTTTCGCTTGCCGGGGGGCGAGGGTGGCGTTGATTTGTGGCCTGCACTCGATTCACTGCGCGATGTGCCGACAGTGATCGTGCGCGGGGCATTGTCGGATTTGTTTAGCGATACGACGGCGAACGCGATGGTTGCGCGAATGAAGAAAGCGACGTTGGTCACTGTCGCCAATGTCGGTCATGCGCCGACGCTTGATGAACCCGAATCCGTGGTGGCGATTGAGTCATTGCTGACGCGGCTATGAGCAATCTGCACATCCTGCATTGCCATTCGACTTTTTCGCTGGGCGGCAAGTAAGCGCGCGCGGTGCGGCTGATGAATGCGTTTGGTGGCGCGGCGCGGCATACCGTGTTGAGCGCAGTGCCCGATGCGCTGGGTGCGCGGGAGGCCATTGATCCGGAGATCGTCGTTGATTTCCCGAACCGTGCGCCGAGTCTGGAGGGCAAACCCGCACTGTCGCGATACCGGACTTTGGCCGCGTATATGCAGCGGTTCGACCTGATCCTGACCTATAATTGGGGGTCAATGGATGCCGTCATGACGCGGCGGATGTTTCCCAACGAATTGCCGCCACTGATCCATCATGAGGACGGTTTTAATGCGGACGAGACCGAGGGATTGAAGGTCAAGCGCAACCTGTTTCGACGGCTGGGGCTTCCGGCTGCACATGCGTTGGTTGTGCCGTCGCAGCGGCTTGAAGGGATTGCGCGCGATGTATGGAAGCAGCCCGCGTCGCGGGTCCACCGGATTTCGAATGGCATTGATGTGAAGCTGTATCGTGCCAAGCCCACAGTGAGCATATCGGGTCTGCGCAAGAAACCGGGTGAAGTCGTGATCGGGACACTTGCGGGCTTACGCGCGGTTAAAAATTTGCCGAAGCTGGTGCGCGCGGCGGCGAGTGTGCCCAATAGTCGTTTAATCATTGTCGGCGAGGGGCCGGAACGTGACGCCATCATCGCCGAGGCAGCGCGCGTCGGCTACGCGGATCGTCTGATCCTGCCCGGATTTATGGCGGGGCCGCATCGTTACATCGGGCATTTCGATATTTTTGCGCTGTCGTCGGACAGCGAGCAGTTTCCGATTTCGCTGGTCGAGGCGATGGCGGCGGGGTTGCCGTGCGTTTCGACCAATGTCGGCGATGTGGCGAATATTGTTTCGAAGGAAAACATACCGTTCGTGGTCGATGCAAAGGACGAGATGGCCTATCGCGGGGCGTTGATCCGACTTGCGGGCGATGCGAATTTACGCGCGGCGCTGGGCGTGACCAATCAGGCGAAGGCCAAAGCGAGTTTCGACGAGGTAGCGATGATTGCAGCGTATAGAGCGCTTTATGAAAATGCAGTGAACTGGCCGGGGGCGCTTGGCGAAAGTTGAAGCATTTACCGCAAACCCGTCGTATATCAGTCATGCAAGAGGGCGAGGAGCAGCGGGTTGTTTAAGGGTTTGAAGCCGATCCTGTATCAGGGTCGCGAAGTGTGGCCGCTAATCGAAGGCGGTAAAGGCGTATCCGCGACCAATCATGCGAGTGCCGGCGCGTGGGCGCTGGCGGGCGGTATCGGCACGGTGAGCGCGGTCAATGCCGATAGCTATGACCCGACGGGCAAGATCGTGCCGCAGGTTTATGCCGAGCGGACGCGGCGCGAACGTCACGATACGCTGATCAAATATGCCATCGACGGCGCTGTTGAACAGGTGAAGCGGGCCTATGACATTTCGAATGGCAAGGGCGCGATTAACATCAACGTCTTGTGGGAAATGGGTGGTGCGCAGCCGATTTTGCATGGTGTGCTTGAACGGACAAAGGGGCTCGTTTCGGGTGTGACGTGCGGCGCGGGCATGCCGTATAAGCTGAGTGAAATCGCGTCGTCCTATGGCGTGTCCTATTTGCCAATTATCAGTTCGGCACGAGCGTTTCGCGCGTTGTGGAAGCGTGCGTATTCAAAGGCTGCGGATTATCTGTCGGCGGTGGTTTATGAAGACCCGTGGCTGGCGGGCGGGCATAATGGCCTGTCCAATGCCGAAGACCCCAAAAAGCCCGAAGACCCGTATCCGCGCGTGAAAGCATTGCGCGATGTGATGCGCGAAGGCGGCATTTCTGATTCAGTGCCGATCGTGATGGCGGGTGGCGTCTGGGCGTTGCGCGAATGGGACAATTGGGTTGAGAATCCCGAGCTGGGTCAGATTGCCTTTCAATTCGGGACGCGGCCTTTGCTGACTAAGGAAAGCCCCATTCCCGATGGCTGGAAAGAGCGGCTGATGGCGCTCGAAGAAGGCGATGTTCTACTCCATAAATTTTCGCCAACCGGCTTTTATTCGAGCGCCGTGCGGACGCCGTTTCTACGTGATCTCGAAGCGCGGTCGGAGCGGCAGATTGCCTTTTCGGGTGAGAATGTTGGCGATCACACACACCAGCTTGATGTTGGCGTGAAAGGCAAAAACTTCTGGGTAACGCGCGGTGATTTGCTGCGGGCGCGCGAATGGTTTGGGCTGGGCTATACAGATGCGCTGAAAACGCCCGACAATACGCTGGTTTTTGTGACGCCGACGGACAAGGCGATAATTCGCAAGGATCAGACTGATTGCATGGGTTGCCTGTCGCATTGCAGCTTTTCGTCGTGGAAGGATCATGACGACTATACGACCGGCTACCTCGCCGATCCGCGCAGTTTCTGTATTCAAAAGACATTGCAGGATATTGCGCATGGCGGCGCGGTTGATGATAATCTGATGTTCGCCGGCCACTCGGCATTCCGATTCAAGAAAGACCCGTTTTATTCCAACGGATTTGTGCCAACAGTAAAGCAGCTGGTGGACCGGATTTTGACCGGAGACTAACCGATTTGATCCTTGTCAGTTTTGATCCTTTTCAGTCATTGGCAGGACCATCGAAATCATCAAGGCAGCGATGGCGGTGGCGATGGCTGTCCAAAGCGCGACGGCGATAACTGCAATTGCCTGTGTCGCGATCTGGCCGGCCAATGAAATGCCGTCGTCAAAGCCGGGACCGCCGAACGCCGACAGCACAAAGATCGGGAAAAATATTGCGCCGAGCATCGCGGGACCGGCGACTGCGACAAAGGCGGTCGACGCGCTGCCAAGTTTCAATATGCGGACGAGCGATGCCGCCAATATTGAACCGACGGTCCCAATGATCCCGATGAGCATCGCACCGGCAGGCGCAATATAACCGGCGCCCGCACTGACGGCAGCAAGTCCGGCTATGGCTGATGTCGCAATGCCGAGGGCACTGATATTACCGTTTTGAAGCCGTTCGAATAGCAGGCCAGCGAGCACTGATGTGCAGACTGCAAGTAGCGCGTTGACAATAGCTTCCGCAGCGTCACCGGTTGCAGCAAAGCTGCTGCCGCCTATGAGCGCGAGCCAGCCGATGCACAGCAAAGCAGCGCCCGCCATGGTGAGTTGCGTGTCGACGGCGATGTCGCTTGGGCGGTCAGACCCCATGAAGAATGCGATGACGAGGGCCGCAACGCCCGCCGTCACTTGAACGACGATGCCTCCCGAATAATCAAGCGTGCCGAGCCCCGC
>JAYTWA010000413.1:0-4100 GCA_043743675.1 Sphingomonadales bacterium | reverse complement strand
CTTCAGGGCAACCTCCCCGGCTACCGCGCCTTTGGTGCCAAACAGGTCCGCATCGACCTGGTCGAGCGCGTCGCTCGCGCGCTGCATGACAAGCGCACTGCGCGCGCTGGTTTCGTCCCCGATCCTGCACTCGCCACGTCGTTCGGTATCGACCCCGCGACGTTTACGGCAATCCTGCGCGCATGCGGCTTTCGCGTCGGCCCCGAAGGTCACTGGACTTGGCGCAGCCGCCCCCGTGCCCGCCCTGAACCGGCTAAACCCAAATCGCCCGCCTTTGCTGCACTCGACGGATGGCGCGCTGGCGGTTGACGGCGCGGCGCGGCAATCCTAACGAATCCTTGAGTGTTATCCACCGGGGAGTTTGCCGTCACATGACCTATGTCGTCACCGAAGCCTGCATCAAGTGCAAGTATATGGACTGTGTCGAGGTCTGCCCGGTCGATTGCTTTTATGAAGGCGAGAATATGCTCGTCATCAACCCCAGCGAATGCATCGATTGTGGCGTGTGCGAACCCGAATGCCCCGCCGAAGCGATCCTGCCCGACACCGAAAGCGGGCAGGAACAATGGCTTGAACTGAACAACACATTCAGTGCGCAATGGCCCAACATCACCCGCAGCCGCGAAGCCCCCGCCGATGCCGACGATCACAAGGGCATGGCCGACAAGTTCGCGACGTTCTTCTCGGCGGAGCCGGGCGAGGGGGACTGAGGGTTACGGTCAGGGATAAGGATTTCGCCGCCTCTGTCTCTAGACCAGAAATAAAGTTACCAGCATAGTAATTCGTCACAGGAATCCTGTCACCGTAGTTCAAACCGTTTTCTAACCTTTCTACGCTATCCAAATTGGCAGCGAATTAGCGCCTCTTGAAAGGACTTATTGTGAAAATGGTTAAAGCAATTCTACTTGCAGCGGTAGCGATTCCGGCGGTATCTAAAGCCAAGACAAAGCTTCTTCCAATCGTATCATTTGCGTCGGCCACTCCGAACTTGCCCGAGCGGCTTGCAGGATTATGCACAGATCGAAATGCAATAATTGTAGAGCAAGATCAGTCACATGTCTTGTGCACACGCACCATCGATGGATTGGATGGAGCGTTTGCACAGGTTTTGGTTGGGAATGCATACTCCACAACTCCAGAATTGAAGGTGCGATTTTCGATTACACGTTCGGAGACTAATATACGGGTGCAAGCAGCACAATGGGTAGAAACCCAGATGGCGTTTGGGCAAATACGCAGGATGCCATTAGACAGCAAAAAATTCATCGAAAATATGGTTGTGCGACTCGAGAGCATTGGCGGCACCCGAATGACAGAATAATTGGCATTACAGTTACGGTGACAGTTTACTAATTACTCATGCCTTATTATTGCAGTTATAAGGCTCGCCTCACTCGTATAGCCCTGCCCGGCATCGCGCATCATATAACACAACGAGGAACCGGCGCTACCGAAACGCAGCCGCTTGACCTGCGGCCCAAGAAATCCGACTGCGTAGCGGCACCCGCCGCCAAAATTGCAGGAGGACATCGTGAGCGAAACCGACCTCCAGACTGAAACCATGCCCGAAACGCAGCTCGACGAGGACGACCGGTTGCGCCCCGAATTTGTGCGTGATGTTTTGTCGCGGGTCGACACGGGCGATGATCAGCGCGCGCGGGATCTTGTGTCGCCGCTGCATCCGGCTGACATTGCCGACCTTTTCGAGCTGACGCCGTCGGACCGGCGCGCGCCGCTTGCCGCCGCACTCGCCGACCTACTTGACGGCGATGTCCTGTCCGAAATGAACGATCACGTTCGTGAAGAACTGGTCGATGCGCTGACCGCGACGCAGGTTGCCGATTTTGCGTCCGAGCTTGATACCGACGACGCAGTGGCGATTATCGAGGATATGGACGACGCCGATCAGGCCGCCGTCCTGCGCGCGCTGGACCCCGATGACCGCGCCGCGATTGAAGCCGCGCTTGCCTTCCCCGAGGAATCCGCCGGGCGTCTGATGCAGCGCGAGCTGATCGCGGTGCCCGAACATATGACAGTCGGGCAAGTCATCGATTATCTCCGCGACAATCCCGATTTGACGACTGATTTCTGGGAAATCTTCATTGTCGATCCGCAGCACCGACCCATCGGGACGTGCCAGTTATCATGGATATTGCGGACCCCGCGCAGCATACCGCTCGCCGACGTGATGAAGCGCGAACAAACGCTGATCCCGGTCGATATGGACCAGGAAGAAGTGGCACTCCGTTTCCAGAAATATGCGCTCATTTCCGCCGCCGTGGTCGATGATGGCGGGCGGTTGGTCGGCATGATCACCGTCGACGACATCGTCCACGTCATTCAGGAAGAAGCAGGCGAGGACATCCTGAAGCTCTCGGGCGCGGGCGATGGCGACATCAACCAGCCGATCCTCGAAAGCTACAAAGGCCGCGTCCGCTGGCTGCTCGCCAATCTGGTGACGGCATTGGTCGCCTCATCGATCATCGCGATGTTTGAAGGGACGATTGCCAAGATGGTCGCGCTCGCCACGCTGATGCCGATTGTCGCGGGCGTCGGCGGCAATGCAGGCACGCAGACGATGGCGGTTGCCGTGCGTGCGATTGCGACCAATCAGCTAACCGACTCAAACACGATGCGCACGATCATGCGCGAGATGCGGATTGCTTTGCTCAATGGTGCGACGGTTGCGGCCGTGATTGGCGCTGGGGTGAGCATCGTGTTTCAGAATCCGCAACTGGGTATTGTCATTGCAGCCGCCATGATGACCAATATTTTTGTCGCAGGCCTTGCCGGCGTGCTGGTCCCTGTGATGCTCGACCGGATGGATCAGGATCCAGCAGTGGCCTCATCAGTTTTCGTGACGATGCTGACCGATTCGATGGGGTTCTTTGCATTCTTGGGCCTCGCAACGCTCGCAGGGTTGGCGGGCTGACATGCTTCACCTGACCAAAGTTGCGTTCGGCTGCACCAGTCTTGAGCATTTGTCCGAACGGATCGAAATGCGCGGTGACGTTGTGCGGCTGACCACACGCTATCGCCCCAAACGATATGAAGAGATCGTTGGCGGCTCGCTGTTCTGGATCCTGAAACACAAACTCGTCGGGCGCAGCGAAATCATCGGCTTCGATGAAGCAGAAGGCGGCAAAACTGACATCGTTATCAAAGCACGGGTGATTGCGACCGTTGCCCAGCCCAAACGCGCGCATCAGGGTTGGCGTTACCTCGAAGCGGCCAACGCCCCACGCGACTTGGGGGATGGCGCGGAAGGGGCCGACGCGCTCCCTGCCGCGCTGGCAGGTGAGCTCGCCGCAATGGGCCTGATCTAGGATCTAGAACTTCGCCTCGACTGACATCGTGAACGAACGCCCCCGCGGATCGGCAACGCGCGGTTCCCATGAGCTTCCCGAACCAAAATTGCTGTCATAGGTAATCGCAAATGGCGGATCGGTGTTGAACAGGTTCTTGACACCTGCCGTGAACCGCAGCCGCTTTGCAACGTCCACGCTGAGCGATGTGTTGTAGATAATATATGGTTTTACGCGTGGATTGAAATCGGGCCGGATGACGGTACCATTGGCGATACCGGGCAGCGCTTGGTTGGTGTAACCATCGCGATAGATTTGCGAGAAGCTGAACGTAAAAGCGTCGTTGCTATAAGTCACAAATGCGCTGTGCTTCCATTTCAGGCCGAGATCACCAGCATAAGTGAACACGCCGATCAAGCTGGGCCCGAAGGGTGCGGTCGCCAAAAACCGCTCGCGCTTTTTGAGCAGATAGGTGCCGTCAAGTCCGGCTGAAATCACACCGCCCAACAGGTCGGTGCCGCCACGCAGGGCAACTTCGAGGCCTTCGGTCCGCCGCGACCCGATGTTGTCGGCGCGAATATCGAGCAAGGTGATGATCCCGTTCGTGCGGAAAACACGGTCAGGAAAGAGCGCCTGCGTGAAGAGCAACTGCGGAATGGTCAGCGCGCCAATGGTATCATCGACGGCAATCGACCAGAAATCAACTGAAGCACTGAAACGCGCTGACGGCTGAAAGACCACACCAAGGCTATATTGCTTTGATTTTTCCGGCCCGAGATTGACGTTCCCGCCGCT
>JAYTWA010000412.1:0-2185 GCA_043743675.1 Sphingomonadales bacterium | reverse complement strand
AGTCGTTGAGCGGGTACCACATCATTTGCCACCCAACCCGCACAACGAACGCTACCTTGCCACCAAGCGCGACCGGACAGGGCATCAATTGTAATCAGTATGGCGGAGCGGGAGGGATTCGAACCCTCGATAGGTTTAACCCTATACACGCTTTCCAAGCGAGCGCGATCGACCACTCTGCCACCGCTCCGCATATCGCTGGAAACCGGGCGCTTAGAGAGCGAGACGCGGTGACGCAAGTTTTCGCTGTCCTACAGGGAACAAGTTTGAGTAGTTTCTGTGCGAATCAAGGGTGCACATGTTGGCGCGGATGATCTTTTTGCTGGTGTTGGGCGCGTTGGCCGTTGGGGCTGCGCCTGTGCCAAAGCCTGCGCTTGCCCCGTCGGAGATTGTGGCGGCAGCGCCCGCTGCGGACTGGGTGGCGATTGCGCCGTCCGATTTGCTGGTGATGGATTTGGCCAATGGCAAGCGTGTCGTGATCCAACTCATGCCCGCGCCGTTCAGCCAAGGGTGGGTCGGCAACATCCGCAAGCTCGCCGCCGCGCGGTTCTGGGACGGGACGAGCATCAACCGCGTGCAGGACAATTATGTCGTGCAATGGGGCGACGCGTCCGAAAAGAAGGCGTTACCAACCGGTATGGCGCGGGTGCCAGCGCAAGAATATGTTGATAGGTCACGTTCGATAAGAGCTGATTTTTTTGTCACGTCGGATTTTCGATCAGCAATTACTATGATTAAAACGTTCGGCCCAAGGAGCAGCGGGTCCATCGATGAAGACGAAGATGCAGTAAAAATGGATGGGCTGAAGCGGGCTGATGCTTACGATCATGCCACCGGACTTTGGAGAGGCTGGCCAATGGCCGGTAATGTTGCAACAGCCTGGCCCGTCCACTGCTACGGCATGGTCGGCGTCGGGCGCGATATGCCGCCGGATACGGGGACGGGGGCGGAGCTTTATACCGTGATTGGCCATGCGCCGCGCCATCTGGACCGCAATATCGCGCTGGTCGGGCGCGTGATTGCAGGGATCGAGCATTTGTCGAGCCTGCCGCGCGGGACGGGGCCGCTGGGCTTTTATGAAAAGCCCGAAGAGCGGGTGACGATCACATCGGTGCGGATGGGGACGCAAATGAAAGACCTGCCCGCCTATCAATATCTGTCGACCGAAAGCGCATCATTTGCAAAATACGCCGACGCCCGCGCCAACCGCCGCGATGCGTTTTTCATTCAGCCTGCGGGCGGGGCGGATATTTGCAACATTCCCGTGCCGGTGCGGAAAGTTCCTTAAGTCCGTGAACATAGCAGATTTGGCTCACGCCAAGAACGCCAAGAAAGCGGTGCTGTTCGCAAGTGCGGCTCTTTTAGCGTCCTTTGCGTGAACAAATTGCCTGCGGCGCGAGTTGCCGTCGTTTCAGCGAGCCGCTAACCGCACTTCCACGATGGAATACATAAGCACACGCGGAAACGCAGCGACGCTCGGGTTTGAGGACGTCACGCTGGCCGGATTGGCGAGCGACGGCGGGCTGTATCTGCCGCGCGTCTGGCCGACGCTGAGCCGTGAGGTGATCGCGGGGCTGGCGGGTAAATCATATGTTGAGACCGCCGTGACGGTGATGATGCCGTTCGTTGGCGATGCGCTGACCGAGGATGATCTGCGCGGATTATGCGAACAGGCTTATGGCCGGTTTGCGCATGATGCCGTGACGCCGCTGGTGCAGCTGGATGCGCGCAACTGGGTGCTGGAACTGTTCCACGGGCCGACGCTGGCGTTCAAGGATGTGGCGTTACAGCTGCTCGGGTTGCTGTTCGAACGGTTTTTGAGTGCGCGCGACACACATCTGACAGTTGTCGGCGCGACGTCGGGCGATACGGGGTCGGCGGCAATCGATGCACTGGCGGGCCGTGCCAAGGTTGACGTGTTCATGCTCCATCCGGCGGGCCGTGTGTCCGATGTGCAGCGGCGACAGATGACGACCGTGTTGTCCCCCAACATTCATAATATCGCGATTGATGGCGACTTTGATGATGCGCAGCGGATTGTGAAGGCGATGTTTGCCGATCCGCAAGCGCGCGAGCGGCTGACCCTGTCCGCGGTCAATTCGATCAACTGGGCGCGGTTGATGGCGCAGGTGGTGTATTATTTTTACGCCGCTGTCCGGTTGGGTGCACCCGACAGGCCAGTGGC
>JAYTWA010000411.1:0-3182 GCA_043743675.1 Sphingomonadales bacterium | reverse complement strand
TAGTCGGCGATCAGGGCAAGCTGGCGCTTTTCATCGGCGACAATGTGTGCACGATAATCGGCGGCGGTTAGACTTGTCGTTAAAAGCGAAAAGCCACGTTTGATTTTAGTGCATGCGACGCCGCATCGGTCACGCCAGTCATTTGGGTAGAACGTGCCGTTAGCGTCCACGTATACGCGCAGTGCGGTCGCGTCTTCGGGCGCTTTGGGAAAGGCCTGCGTCAACGGAAAATTGTTGCGATAAGCGCAGCCCGAAAGCAGGATTAGTGCGAAAACGGGAGCGAACAATGCGCGTGTAAAAAGCATGTTTTCATCGATAGCATAATTTAATAGCTGGCTAACATCGTTTATAACCGCCGTGTTGAATACGTATGCCAACACCGTGACATCATATGTTTTCCGCCGGATTGTCATTTCAGATAATCGATAAACAGGAGAGCCGCTATGTTATCCCCGTTCGCTCGTATCGCGACAGGCGCGTTGGCATTGCTCTGGACGGGGTCGACCTTGGCTGCGGCAACTGCGACGGCTTCGTCGCCCGATGGCTCGCTTTCGGTCAAGGTTGAGACCGACAATGAAGGGCGGACGATCTATTCGGTGACGCGCAAGGGCAAAGTGCTGATCGCCCCATCGTGGCTTGGGTTCTTGCTGACTGATAGCGAGGCGATGGTGCGCGGTTTTTCAGTCGAGGGATCGGAAAGCACCAAGAGTGACGAGACGTGGCAACTGCCTTGGGGTGAGCGCACCAATGTTCGCAATTATTATAATGAATTGTTCGTCCGCCTGAAACAGCCAAAGGGATTAGGCCGCGCGATGAATGTGCGGTTCCGGTTATTCAATGATGGTCTGGGTTTCCGATACGAGATCCCGAAACAACCGACGATTACGACGATGAAAATTGCCGAGGATGTGACGCAGTTCAATCTTGTGACGCCGGGCACCGCATGGTGGGCAACCGCGCAGGAATGGAACCGCGAGGAATATCTTTATAACAAGACACCGATCAACGCAGTATCGACAGCGCAAACGCCGTTCACGATGAAGCTCGACGATGGCACGCATCTGAGTTTTCATGAAGCGGCGCTGGTCGATTATTCGGGCATGTGGATCAAGCGGATCGAAGGATCGTCGTTCCGCGCTTTGCTTTCACCCTCCGCCACGGGTCCACGCGTTGTGCGCAACACGCCCTTTTCCACGCCGTGGCGGACGATCCGGATCAGTGATGATGCCAAGGGGCTGTATAACAATGACTTAGAGCTGAATCTCAACGAGCCGAACAAGCTGGGTGATGTCAGCTGGGTGAAGCCGATGCGTTACATTGGCATCTGGTGGGGGATGCACCTCGACAAATATAGCTGGGCACAGGGTCTAAAGCATGGCGCGACGACCGCGCGGGCGAAGGAATATATCGATTTCGCGGCGAAGAACGGCTTTGGCGGCGTGTTGATCGAAGGGTGGAACAAGGGTTGGGATGGCAATTGGTTCGGGCATGGCGACGAATTCAGCTTCACTGAAAGTACGCCCGATTTCGATCTGAAAGCCGTCACCGATTATGGGCGGAGCAAGGGTGTTTCGCTGATCGGGCATCATGAAACCGGCGGAAATATCGCCAATTATGAAACGCAGCTTGAGGATGCGATGGCGCTGTATGAAAAAATGGGCGTGCCGGCGGTGAAGTCGGGTTATGTCGCCGACGCGGGCGGGATTATCGCGGCAGGTGACAAGCCGGGCGAGGTGAGGATGGAGTGGCACGAAGGACAAGCATCGGTCGTCCACCATCTGAAAGTTGTCGAGGCGGCGGCGCGGCATAAGATCGCGGTCAACCCGCATGAGCCGGTCAAGGATACAGGTCTGCGTCGCACTTATCCCAACTGGGTGTCGCGTGAGGGGCAGCGGGGCATGGAATATAACGCCTGGGGCAATCCCGATAACGGTCCGGGGCATGAGGTTGATCTGATCTTCACGCGGATGCTGAGCGGGCCAATGGACTATACGCCGGGTGTGCTGTCGCTGGTTGGTAAAAGTGGCAATGGCATGGCGTCGACCATGGCAAAGCAGCTGGCGCTGTATATCGTGCTGTATAGTCCCATTCAGATGGCGGCGGACCTGCCCGAAAACCTGATCAAGCATCCAAAGGAACTGGCGTTTATCGGCAGCGTGCCCGTGGATTGGTCGGAAAGCATGATGCTGTCGGGCGACGTCGGCGATTATGCGATCATCGCGCGCAAGGCGAAGGGGACGCAGGACTGGTATGTCGGCGGTGTGACCAATGGCGATGCCCGGACGCAAGCGGTGGCGCTTGATTTCCTCGACGCGGGCAAGCGCTACACCGCGACGCTTTATCGTGACGGGCCGGGGGCGGATTACCGCAAGAACACACGCGGTGAGATCATCATCGAGACGAAGCCAGTTAAGAAAGGTGACACACTGTCACTTTCGATGGGAGCTGGCGGTGGGTTTGCAATCAGAGTTGCTGCGGGCAAATAGACGCTAATGGCGCAGCATATTTCTAATCTCGCGGCGCGTCACATGCGGCTGTTTTTATGAATACGTATGTGAAACCCTTCTGAAAACCGCATGGCAGTTTAGTGACAAAGACAAGGCACCAACGACGTGTGCTGCTTAATAGGATGTGCGATTTTTCGCATTGCAGAGGGGATCATGATGACGGCTTCCACAAATTTAATCCGTAACCGCCGCTCGCTTTCGACTAGCGTTGCCGCCATTGCGTTGATGGTGAGCGCGACGCCGGCGTTAGCGCAGACGCCTGCTGCGGCAGATGAGGGCGAAATTGTTGTCACGGGATTCCGGGCTTCGCTGGAAAGTGCGGCGCGTGAAAAGAAGCGGGCCAACCAGATTGTTGAATCCGTTACGGCTGAAGATATTGGCAAGCTCCCTGATGCGTCGATTGCTGAGTCAATTGCGCGCCTTCCTGGTCTGACGTCGCAGCGCCTTAGCGGGCGGTCGAACGTAATTTCCATACGCGGTCTTGGCCCTGATCTTTCAATGACGTTGCTGAATGGGCGTGAGCAGACGACGACGGGCGACTCCCGGGCTGCGGAATTCGACCAATATCCCTCGGAAATCGTCAATCAGGTTGTTGTTTATAAATCGCCGACGGCAAACCTGATTGGTCAAGGATTGGCTGGAACGGTCGACATTCGCACGATCCGTCCGCTGGAT
>JAYTWA010000410.1:0-2136 GCA_043743675.1 Sphingomonadales bacterium | reverse complement strand
TCTGACAGACGCATGACGAGCACGAGTTCGATCAACAGCAATGGCACCGTTAACAACCAGTCGACATAGCGATAGGCATCATTGAACGCGACATTGGTTGCTGTCACAACGCCGTCAGCCACGCCATAGGCTGCGTTCCAGCTCTCAAAAATGCGAAAATAATGATAGGCTGCGATTGCGCACACAAGGCCCGAAATCGTGAGCGCTGTTTTATAGGCTGGCCCGACCTGCGACCGCCCGAACCACAGGAACAATGTAGCCGCTGCCATCGTCGCGAAAGTGAAAGAAAAAGCATTATAGACCAGTGAAAACTGACCGGCGGTAAGTTCGTTCATCATTGACTCCATAGCGCCGGTGAGTGCTCTCCGCCGGGCTTTGACTAGATGTTTATTGACCCACAATAGGGAACAAATCTGCTGGCCGGACTGGGGGATGTCCGGCCAGCATTTGCCGCAGCAGAACAAGGGAGTATTCGCTGCGTTGCCGTGTCGATACGCGCGGGCCGGACACGCCACCATACGGACCTTAGCCCTACGGACTTAATACCGTAGCATAATGCTACTGATTTATAGCCCCGCCTCAACCGCAACGCGGATCGCATCAGCAATATTGGTTGTGCTCAACTTATTGAGCAGTAACGACCGGTGCATCTTCACCGTTTTTTCGCTCAACGACAATTGCCAGGCGATTTGCTTCGTGCGGTGGCCGCCTGCGATTTGCGCCAGTATCTGGCGCTGCCGCGGTGACAATGTTTTCACGAGCGACACGGCGTGCGCATGGCGGCTTGAGGACGGGCCGACGGCTTCCTGTGGCAATTCAACTTGCGACCCCAGAAAATACTCAAGCTCCCCATCGGAATCAAACACGGGCGCCACGACGACGGCATTGCGAAACGGCGTTCCATCGCGTTTGTAATTCAGGATTTCGACGAGCACCGGATGCTTCTCGCGGATGCCCGTCGTGATTCGTTCGGTCAGCCACGGTTCGGTCGCAGGCCCTGCCAAAAACTTGCAATTACGCCCGATTATCTCTTCAACAGGATACCCCGTCAGCGCGATAAACGCATCATTGACCGCAATAATCGGATTTTGAGGGAGGCGCGGATCGCTGATGACCGACGCAATCGGGCTGTTCCGGATCGAAGCAACGAGACTGTCGCCGTCCTTGTCCAGATCATATTCGATCATTGCCGTCCAATCCCCACGGGTGAGAGATAGGCGCTTCGGCAGACAAATCAAACCAATGACATCGTGACCGTCAAAACTGCGGTGCTTATAAAGACGTCTGCAATACCTCATCAACGGGAACATTCCTGATGATGCTCGGTTTTGCGATCATCGCCATTGGTGCGCTCTTGCCCTGAGCGCTCTTTGGCGGGTTTGGCGTGTGGCTTTACCGGTTCGTCCGCAAAGCCCGCACGGCAAAGCAAAGTTCCGACGCGGTCGCCCTGTAACCCGCGTCGTCGCTCATCTCCGGCGGGCTCCTCCCCTCCTCGATCCCGCCGGAGATACCTTTCAGGCTTTGCCGATTCCCATCCGTGCCAGTTCCTTGTCTTTATTAAGCAGTTGGTGTTTCAACGCGCCGCCAACATGCACAATAACAAGGAAATAGAGGATGTACCCAGCAATTTCATGCACTTCACCGAAAAGACCGTGAATTTCCTTTCGGCTTGCCGCATCCATGCCCATGATAAAACCGATGCGCGGCCATTCGAATAACCCGAACCAGAAATTGGGATTATCCGCTGCTTTCTCCCATGCCGAATCCATAATCCAACCCGACAGCGGCAGCGCAAACATCACGATATATAGCAACATATGCGCCGTGTGTGCCGCACGCTTTTCCCACGATTTGTGATGATCGGGCAGCGCGGGTGGCTTATGCGTCACGCGCCACAGCAATCGCATCGTGACGAGGCACAGCAATGTGATCCCGATCGACTTATGATTGTTGATCAACAACCGCACGGCTTCATCAGGTGCGACCGGCCAAGCCCATGCCAGCGCCACATTCACGACCATCAGCAATCCGACGATCCAGTGCAGGGCAATCGCAGTTCCATTATAACGGGCGGGCATATGTTCGGCTCCGGTTCAGGTAATGTCAGCAACTTAACACTGGCGGCGTGTGGGTCCA
>JAYTWA010000409.1:0-3677 GCA_043743675.1 Sphingomonadales bacterium | reverse complement strand
GAGGCAGCCGCCGCCTATGCTGCAGACGTGCGCGCGCGGACGTTCCCGACAGCGGACCAGATTTACAAACCCAAAACTTGATCGCCAAAAGCCGATGGGGGCGTTGCGTGTCCATGTCGCCCTGCTAAGACTATGGCCATGATTTCAACCAAGGATGCGTTTATGTCCCGTGCTGCCCTGTTCGCACTGCCGCTCTTGTTCGCGCAACCCGCTGTTGCCGGAGAAATGGCGCCCGTTGCTGACCTCGTCGCGAAAGTGGACATTCCCTATCAGGCATTCACGCTGCCCAATGGCCTGCGCGTGTTGGTGCATACCGACCGCAAGGCGCCGGTGGTTGCCGTCTCCGTCTGGTATCATGTCGGGTCAAAAGACGAACCGAAAGGCAAGACGGGCTTTGCGCATTTATTCGAGCATCTGATGTTCAATGGCTCCGAAAATTCGCCCAGCGATTTTTTTGAGCCGCTGCAGCAAATGGGCGCGACCGACTATAACGGGACAACATGGTTTGACCGGACCAATTATTTTCAGACAGTACCGACAGGGGCGCTCGACAAGATATTGTGGCTCGAAAGTGATCGCATGGGCCACCTGCTCGGCGGCATTGACCAGACCAAACTGGATAACCAGCGCGGCGTTGTCCAGAATGAAAAGCGTCAGGGTGATAACCAGCCGTTCGGCATGGTCGACTATGTGGTGTATTCGACCCTGTTTCCCGAAGGACATCCGTATCGCCACAACACAATCGGGTCGATGGCAGACCTCAATGCGGCGACGCTGACGACTGTGAAGGACTGGTTCCGCGCCAATTACGGGCCGGATAACGCCGTCCTTGTGTTGGCGGGCGATGTTGATTTGAAGACGGCAAAGCGTCTTGTCACCAAATCATTCGGCAAAATTCCGCGCGGTCCGGCTGTCACCCGTGTTGATGCGCCGGTCCCGGTGCTGGCTGCGCCCGTGACAAAGGTTATGCAGGACAAAGTGCCCTATACGCGGATCCAGCGTTATTGGGTCGTCGAAGGTGTCAATGGCGCGGATACGACCGCGCTTTCTGCGGCCGCTGCGGTGCTGGGCGGGCTGTCATCAAGCCGCCTCGACAATGCGCTGGTGCGCGGGGACAAGACAGCGGTGAACGTCAGTGCAAGCGTGAGCGCGTTCGAGAAAGTTGGCATGCTGACAATCTCGGTCGACGTGAAGCCGGGGCAGGATGTCGCCGCCGTTGGCAAACGGCTTGATGCGCTGATCGCTGATTTCCTGAAATCGGGTCCGACGGCTGATGAAGTCCGTCGTGTCGCAACCAAGACCGTTGCGGGCACCATCGGCGGTTATGAATCAGTCGGCGGCTTTGGTGGCAAGGCCGTCGCCCTGGCCGAAGGGCTGGTGTATTCAAATGACCCGACCAAATATAAACGCGACCTTATCGAACTGGCCGCGCTCAGCCCCGAACAGGTGGCAGCGGCGGCGCGCAAATGGATGGGGCGTCCGGTGTTCAACCTGACCATCGAACCGGGTGTGCGCGATACCTCGCCCGAAATGCTGGCGATTACCGGCGACGCGCCCTCGACGTTGCCGTTGCCGTTGCCGTTGCCGAAACCCGAAGTGTCGAGGTCGCCCGATGACAAGCCGCCTGTGCGCACGCCGCCGCCGGTTGGCACTTTGTCCGCGCTCGACTTTCCGGCAATCGAGCGGACAACCTTGTCGAACGGGATCCCAGTATTTTTTGCACGGCGTTCGGCGATTCCTGCCGTGCGGATGACAATCAGCTTTGATGCCGGTTTTTCGAGTGATCCAAAGGATGCGCTGGGCACGCAAGCGCTGATGATCGCCGCGCTTGACGAAGGCACGACGACGCGAACATCAACGCAAATTGCCGAGGAAAGCGAACGGCTGGGCGCGAGCATTTCCACGGGCGCGAGCATCGACCGGACCAGTGTCAGCCTTTATGCGCTTGTGCCCAATCTGCGCGCATCGCTCGGACTGGTATCGGACATCATTCGCAATCCCGCTTTTGCACCGGGTGAAGTCGAACGGGTGCGCGGGCAGCAGCTGGCGCGGATCAAAGCGGGCTTAAGTTCGCCCGATGGCATTGCGAGCTATGTTTTGCCGACCCTGATTTATGGCAGCGCGCATCCGTACGGTAATCCGGGGTCAGGTGCAGGCGAAGCGGCATCGGTTGCCAAGATTTCGCGTGATGCGTTGGTGGCATTTCACCGCGACTGGATCCGTGCCGGAAATGCCCAGATTTTTGTGATTGGCGACACGACATTGGCGGCGCTGAAGCCACAGCTGGAATCGACGTTTGGTAACTGGGCCGAAGATCGTCGCGCCAAACCGGCCAAGGTGTTTACGGCGGCAATCCCGGCTGCGGTGAACAAGATTTATTTGATCGACCGGCCGGGTTCGGGGCAGTCGATCATCCTTGGCGGCACCGTTTTGAATAAAAGCGGCAAGGATGATCTGGTCGTTTTGCGTCAGGCGAACGATGTGATGGGCGGTGGTTTCCTGTCGCGGCTGAACACCGATTTGCGCGAGACAAAGGGCTGGTCCTACGGTGTCGGATCGGGTGTGAATGGTTATGAAAACCAGACATCCTTTGTCGTCAATGCGCCGGTGCAGGCGGACAAGACCGGTGATGCCGTCGTTGCGCTGATTGGTCAGATGAAGGATTATCTGGGGGCCAAGGGCACGACGCCTGCCGAACTGGTGCTGACCGTGAACGGGGCAACGCGCGAATTGCCGGGGCAGTTTGAAACGTCCGATGCCGTGCTGGGCGCGATGCAGCGGATTGTCTGGCTGGGCCGCGCCGATGATTATTACGAAAAGCTGCCCGCGCGATATAAAATGATGACGACGGCGGACCTTGATGCGGCGGCGCGTGCGACGCTGGATCCTGCCAAACTGACCTGGGTGATCGTCGGGGACGCCGCAAGCGTAAAACCACAGCTTGCAAAAACCGGGCTGACCGTCGAAATGCTGCCAACGCCCGCCGGTAACTGACCAACGGGCATCGAACAACAGGAGAGAAACTATGTCGAACGTCGCAGGATCATGGAATTGCGTTGTCAAATCGCCACTGGGTGAGCAGCAATCCGTGATGACCGTCAATGATAATGGCGACGGCACATGGTCGGGCACCAATGCTGGCGCAATGGGGTCGCTGACATGCGACAATGGCAAGATTGATGGCAACACGCTGACCTGGACGATGGACATGAAAGTGCCGATGCCCATGGTGCTTGAGTGCGATGCGACGGTTGACGGTGACACAATAACGGGCGGCGTGAAGGCCGGGATGTTCGGGACGTCACCAATGTCGGGCATGCGCGCCTGAGATCAACCCACGCGGGTTACATGCCCCATTTTGCGGCCCGGGCTGGGCGCGCCTTTGCCGTAAAGGTGGAGGTGCGCGCCGCGTTCGGCCGTAAAGTCGTGCCAGCGGTTGACATCGTCGCCGATCAGGTTTTGCATCGCCACACGCGGTGCCATGAGTGATGTTGGCCCGAGCGGCAGGCCGCAGATGGCGCGGATGTGGTTTTCAAACTGTGATGTGACTGCGCCCTCGATGGTCCAGTGTCCGCTGTTGTGCACACGCGGGGCCATTTCGTTGAAGACGGGGCCGTGGTGGCTTGCAAAAAATTCGAGTGTCAGAACGCCGACATAGTCGAGCGCGTCGGTGATGC
>JAYTWA010000408.1:0-9098 GCA_043743675.1 Sphingomonadales bacterium | reverse complement strand
CTTCCAAATCTACCCGCCAATCCGCAGGTCGCAGTGACGACCGCACTCGATAATAATCCGGGTCTGCTGGCGGCAATGCGTCAGCGCGATGCATCACGTTTTGACGTCGGTGTGGCGCGCGCAGGACGTCTGCCCACAGTGCGCGCAATTGGGTCAGCGACTTATATTGATTATTTGGGCACTTTAACTGGCGGGATCGGTGGGCAAACCGCGCGATCCGCCGCAGCGGGCGTTCAGGCGACAATCCCGTTATTCCAGGGTGGACTGCCAAGCGCACAAATCCGTCAGGCGCAAGCGCGCGAATCGCAATCAATTGAAGGCGTAACCGAAGTTGAGCGCGGAGTCGTTGCACAAACCCGAGCCTCCTATGCAAGCTATCTGGCATCGAACGAGGTCATCGTTTCGTCGCAAGCTGCGGTCGACGCAAACACGCTTTCACTCGAAGGGGTCCGCGCCGAAAACAGCGTTGGCAATCGCACCATTCTCGACATTCTGAATGCTGAACAAGAACTGCTCAATTCGCAGGTGCAGCTCGTCTCGGCACGGCGGAATAGCTATGTTTCGGGCTTCTCGCTGCTCGCCGCGATGGGGCAAGCGGAAGCGCGCGATCTGGGGCTTGATGGCGGAACGCTTTATGATCCCGTCATTAACTATAAACGGGTGAAGAACAACATCTGGGACTGGAATGACGATGCCAAGCCCGCACCCGTGGCCACACGAACAGTTGACACACCGGCGCAAACACCGGCAATCATGGGTCCAACGCTGCCATAAAGCAGCTTTCGGGGGCAGAAATGGGCAACGTGAGCAACGAACCATCGATGGAAGAAATACTCTCCTCGATCAAACGCATCATAGCAGAAGACAGCGAAGTCTCGCTGTCGCCAACACGTGCACGCCGAGCCGCTATCGTACAACCCATTGCTGATCCGTTGCCCGAAACGGACGAGCCGGAGGTTTTGGAATTGACTGAAACTGTTGCGCCCGAAGCGTCTTCTGAAGCAGTGATCGAGGAGGCTTCTATGCCCGTAGCTCAAACAAAACCTGCGCTTGTTTCTGATAAAACCGCCGAAGCGAGCCGCTTGTCGCTGGCAGCTTTGTCGGCTTTGATCGTAAAACCAGAAGTTGTTGGTGGTGATACGCTCGAGGGGCTTGTCCGCGAGATGCTTAAACCCATGCTTGCCGAATGGCTCGAATCGCGTCTCCCCGATGTGGTCGAGCGTTTGGTTGCACAGGAAATTCGCCGTATTACGGACCGGGGGTAGTTTCCACCGTTCGCAGCCGTTAAGCGCGGCTCCATTATGAACGAACTCCGCAAAACATTTGATCCCGCTGAAATCGAAGCGCGCTGGTATGCGCATTGGGAGGCGACGAACGCGTTCCGTCCTGCGCGACCCGACGCGGTGCCATTTACGATTGTGATGCCGCCGCCCAACGTCACGGGGTCGCTGCACATCGGTCATGCGCTCGACGTGACGTTGCAGGATATTCTCGTCCGTCATGCGCGTCTGCAGGGCAAAGATGCGCTGTGGGTGGCGGGGACCGACCATGCCGGGATCGCCACGCAGATGGTCGTCGAACGACAGATGGCCGCCGCCCAAGACAAGCGCAGCAATTATTCGCGCGACGAATTTGTCCAGAAAGTCTGGGACTGGAAAGCTGAAAGTGGCGGGACGATCACGCGGCAACTCCGGCGGCTTGGTGCGAGTTGCGACTGGGAAAATGAACGCTTCACGATGGATGAAGGCTTTTCGAAAGCCGTCATCAAGGTGTTTGTCGACCTTTACAACGAAGGCCTGCTCTACCGCGCTAAGCGCCTCGTCAACTGGGATCCGCAGTTCAAAACCGCGATCAGCGACCTCGAAGTCGAAAGCCGTGAAGTCGATGGCCAGATGTGGCATTTCAAATACCCCCTCGCGGGTGGGGAGACCTATATCTATGTCGAGCGCAACGCCGACGGGCAGGTCGTGCTGGAGGAAACCCGCGACTATATCTCGATTGCAACGACGCGGCCCGAAACGATGCTGGGCGACGGCGCGGTGGCGGTGCATCCGGGTGACGCGCGCTATGCGCCAATTGTTGGAAAACTGTGCGAAATCCCTGTGGGGCCAAAGGCGCAGCGGAGACTGATCCCGATCATTACGGACGAATATCCCGACCCCGATTTCGGATCGGGCGCGGTCAAGATCACCGGCGCGCATGACCAGAATGACTATGGCGTGGCGCAGCGCAACAATATCCCGATGTATCGCTTGATGGACGAAGTCGCGGCAATGCGGACCGATGGTGCGACGTATGCCCAAGCAGCGGCGCGGGCAAAGGCAATTGCGGCGGGGGAGGCGGCGACGCCTGCCGAGATTGATGCACTCAATCTTGTGCCCGATTCCTATCGCGGGCTGGATCGTTATGACGCGCGCAAACGAGTGGTCGCGGATATTGATGCCGACGGTCTGATGATTGGCGTTGAGGCCAAAAAAATCATGCAGCCCTTTGGTGACCGTTCGGGTGTCGTCATCGAACCAATGCTGACGGATCAATGGTATGTCGATGCGAAGACGCTGGCGGGTCCGGCGATTGAAGCCGTGCGGTCGGGCGCGATCAAGGTCGTGCCGCAAAGCTGGGAAAAGACGTGGTTTCAATGGCTGGAGAATATTCAGCCATGGTGTGTCTCGCGGCAGCTTTGGTGGGGGCATCGGATTCCGGCTTGGTATGGGCCAGTGAAGGATCAATACGGCCACGACGGATTTGCTCTTAACACTGCCAAGCCCGGATGGCCCACTGAGCGATCAAAGCGCGTCTTGAGGCCGTTTGTTGCCGAGACCGCAAAGCAGGCCTTGAGCGAGGCTCAGAATTATTATGGGGCGGATGTTACGGTTGAAATTGGCAGAAGCGTTGACTCGGATCTAACGCGGGTAGTGCTGGCTCAGGACGAAGACGTCCTCGACACATGGTTCTCCTCGGCGCTCTGGCCATTCGGGACGTTGGGGTGGCCGGATTCGAACCCGAAACTCGCCAAACATTACCCCAATGACGTGCTGATTTCCGGCTTTGACATTCTGTTCTTCTGGGACGCCCGCATGGCGATGCAGGGTTTGCATTTTATGAAAGAAGTGCCGTGGAAGACATTGTATCTCCATGGCCTTGTCCGCGCGCCTGATGGTTCGAAAATGTCGAAGTCAAAGGGGAATACCGTCGACCCACTCGGCCTGATCGATCAATATGGCGCGGATGCGCTGCGCTTTACGCTCGCGGCGATGGAGAGCCAGGGGCGCGACATCAAGTTGGATGAACAGCGGGTCGTTGGCTATCGCAATTTTGCGACCAAGTTGTGGAATGCGGCGCGGTTTCTGCAGGGTAATGGAGTTGGGGCGTCGGCCTCGATCAAGGCACCGGATGCAACCCTCGCTGTTAACAAATGGATTATCGGCGAAGTTGTTGAAACGCTGAGCAAGCTCGACGCGGCGTTCGCTGACCTGCGTTATGACGCGATGGCCGACGCCATCTATCATTTCGCATGGGGCACGTTCTGCGACTGGTATATCGAACTGATCAAAGGCGCATTCGACGATGAAACCCGCAACGTCGCGGGCTGGGCGTTCGACCAGATTTTGGTGATGCTGCACCCGTTTATGCCGTTCATCACCGAAGAATTGTGGGGCAGCATGGGCGCGCGCGGCGGGCACATACTGATCCATGCGCAGTGGCCGAAGCCAAGTGTGGAAGTCGATTCTGAAGCAGTTGACGAGATAAACTGGCTCATTTCTCTTATAACTACGATCAGATCCGGTCGCACTGAGTTGAACATACCTCCGGGCACAGTGGCTCCGTTACGACTGGCTGGCGGGAGCAAAGGTATCGCGCTCGAAAGGGTGGTCAATAACAAGGCGGCTCTTCGTCGTCTCGCGAAGGTCGAGTATGGCGGATTTGGTCCGCTGAAACGGACCAATGACTTTGCCAAACTGCATTGGGACGAGTTGGCCTTAAAGTATGCCGAAGAAGCTGGGGCGGGATCGCTTTTTGTTTCTGCTGTGGACTTTGAAGGCTTCATCCCGCTCGAAGGCATTATCGACCTCGACGCCGAACGAGCACGCCTCACCAAATCGGCGGAAGCCGCCGAGAAGGAAGTTGATTCCGTCGCATCCCGTCTTAACAATCCGGCCTTCATGGAAAAAGCCAAACCCGAAGCCGTCGAAAAAGCCCGCGCGGACCATGCCGAAAAATCAGCCGAAGCCGAACGGCTGCGCGCGGCGCTGGCGCGATTGGGGTAGACAAGGCTGTCCTACACGTCACGCACTGGCTAAAGCAGGCCCATGAATTGTTCTGAACCATTCCGCTACATATCGACCCGGGCGACTGGCGGGCCATTTGGAAGTTCACACGATAAGGGGGGACGTCGTGTGAACTTCGTGAACTTCCGATCTGCTTTTATGACCATGGATAATATCAATGGCTGATTCGGAAGCCGTGGCACATCCGCCGGCCGCGCGCGCCGCACAGGGGCGCCGTGACCTGACGACCGGCCCGATCACGCGCACGCTTATTCTGTTTGCGCTGCCGACGCTGGGGTCGAACATCTTGCAATCGCTGAACGGATCGATAAACGCGATCTGGGTCGGGCAAATCCTCGGTGAGAACGCGCTCGCGGCGACGAGCAATGCCAACCTCATCATGTTTTTGATGTTTGCGTTGCTGTTCGGGTTCGGGATGGCCGCAACGATACTCGTCGGTCAGCATATGGGGCGCCGTGACATTACCGCGATGCGCCGTGTGGTTGGGACGGGCGTCGGGCTGTTTCTTGCGATGTCGCTCGTGATTGCGACGCTTGGTTATCTGGAAACGCCGACGCTGCTCCATGTGCTCGCGACCCCGCCCGAGGCAATGCCGCTGGCGCAGTCCTGTCTTGAAGTTGTTTTTCTTTCGATGCCGGCCTCTTTCATCATGGTCCAGTTGACCATGAGCCTGCGCGGGACGGGTGACGCCATGACGCCGCTCGTCTGGATGATCGTCAGCGTGATTCTCGACATCGCGCTCAATCCGCTTTTGATGCTGGGTATCGGGCCGTTTCCGACAATGGGCATTGCTGGATCGGCCTGGGCGTCGACGACGGCGGCCTATGTCTCGCTGGTCGGGCTGGTAATCCATATTTACGCGAAGGACTTGGTCATCCGGTTGCGTGGCGCTGAGTGGCGCTATCTATTGCCCGATCCGGCGATCTTAAAAGTTGTAATGAATAAGGGTTTCCCGATGGCGTTGCAGATGGTTATTCTTGCCGCATCTGCGCTTGTCATGATTGGCCTGATAAACCGTGAAGGCGTTACTACGGCGGCGGCTTATGGCGTGACGCAACAGCTTTGGAACTATATCTCTATGCCCGCGATGGCCGTGGGTGGTGCGGTCAGCGCGATGACGGCGCAAAACATTGGGGCGGGCCACTGGGACCGGGTGAGCCGGATTACTCGCGCGGGCATAATCTTCTCGCTGATCGTGACGTCGTCGATGGTGGGGCTGCTCTTGCTGGTTGACCGGGCCGCACTGGGCCTGTTCCTTGCGCCCGAGTCACCGGCAATGCCGATAGCGCAGCATATCCAGCGATTGGCGACATGGAACTTCATCATGTTCGGCATCACATTAACGTTATTTGGCACGGTTCGCGCCAATGGGTCCGTATGGCCACCGGTGTTTATTTTGGTGATGTCGCTGATCCCGTTTCGGCTCGGCATTGCCTGGCTGATGCGCCCGTCATTGGGGGTGGATGCAATCTGGCTCAGCTTTCCCATCAGTTCAGCGCTAACGTTGATCCTTGCAGTCTCTTACCATCGCTGGGGCGGATGGCGGAACGCGCGGATGATCGAGGCACTGCCGCATCGACATGAAGCCCCCTTGCAGCACGCCGCCTGAACGGGTTTAAGGCGAAGTATGTCGCATTATCCTGCCCTCCGCCTTCGCCGCACACGGTCTGCTCCATGGAGCCGCGCGCTTGTCGCCGAAACGCATCTGGGGCCACAGCATCTGATCTGGCCGCTGTTTGTTACCAGTGGGCAGGGGGTTGAGGAACCAGTTTTGAGCCTGCCTGGCGTGTCGCGTTGGTCAGTGGACGGGATAGTCGACCGGGCAAAGGAAGCGCGCGACTTGGGGATTAGCTGCATCGCGCTGTTCCCCAATACGCCGTACGAATTACGGACGGAGGACGGAAGGGAAGCGCTTAATCCCAATAATCTGATGTGTCAGGCCATTCGGGTTGTGAAATCTGCTGTGCCCGAGGTTGGTATCCTGACCGATGTCGCACTCGATCCTTATACAGCACATGGCCATGATGGCTTGGTCAATAGTAGCGGCTACGTCCTCAACGACGCGACGTCGGATGTGCTTGTTGCGCAGGCGCTTAATCAAGCTGCGGCGGGCGCGGACATAATTGCGCCGTCTGACATGATGGATGGGCGCGTAGGCGCAATCCGTGAGGCGCTTGAGGGGGCAGGGCATCATAACGTGCAAATCATGGCCTATGCCGCCAAATATGCCTCGGCATTTTATGGGCCATTTCGCGATGCCGTTGGTTCCAGCGGATTGCTGAAAGGCGACAAGAAGACTTACCAAATGGATCCCGCCAACGCCGAAGAAGCGCTGCGTGAAGTGGCGTTAGACATTGATGAAGGCGCGGACAGTGTTATGGTCAAACCGGGTCTGCCCTATCTCGATATTATTCGTCGCGTGAAAGAACGGTTCGAAGTTTCTGTATTTGCTTATCAAGTTTCGGGTGAATACGCGATGATTGAGGCAGCAGCAGCAGCGGGTGCGGGTGACCGCGATGCGTTGGTTTTGGAAACTCTGATGGCATTCCGCCGCGCCGGATGTTCGGGCATACTGACCTATCACGCGGCCCATGCGGCAAAGTTGCTTGCGCGTTAACCATAAGACAAGACGACCGCGATAAAGCCTCTAAAACTGGCAAAGGGATGTTTCGTGGAACAGATTGATAGCCGCCACAGTCTGCGCTTTCGCTATGTTCTCACGATCTGCGTAGGGTCATTCCTGCTATTCCTCGTTCAGCCTATGATTGCGCGGATGGCTTTGCCACGCCTTGGAGGTGCGCCGACCGTCTGGAATTCGGCAATGCTTGTATATCAGGCGCTGTTACTCGGTGGCTATGCCTATGCGCACTGGCTGGGTCGGTTTGCACCAAAGCGACAGGCGATAATTCATATTGCTCTGTTCGTTACTGCGGCGCTGATGTTGCCAATCGGATTGATCGCCAGCACGCCATCGGCAACTGCAAATCCGTTCTTTTGGGTGCCATGGCTTTTTGTTGCTTCGATTGGGCCACTATTTTTCATGGTTGCCGCACAGGCACCACTGATGCAGCGCTGGTTTGCTGCGTCGGGCGGGGGCGATCCCTACCCACTTTATGCCGCGTCAAATCTTGGCAGTTTCGCTGGATTGATCGCGTATCCACTACTTGTTGAGCCGTTGCTGCCCTTAAACGGTCAGAGCTTGCTGTGGAGCATCGGTTATGCCGTCCTTCTTCTGCTCATTTTTATATGCAGTCTGAGGCTTCCGAAAATTGATTCGGTCGAGGAAAGTCGTCTGGTCAGCAATCAGTTTTCCCGCAAAGAAGTGACTTATTGGATGCTGCTCGCGGCAATACCCTCGGGTTTGATGCTGTCGACCAGCACACACCTGACTACTGATATTGTTGCTATGCCATTGCTTTGGGTGGTGCCACTCGGGTTGTATCTTCTCAGCTTTTCAGTCGCTTTTTCGGCCAATCGCGCGTTACCAGATGCCATTGCATCAGCGACACCGATTCTTTTGCTCGCGGGAGGCGGCACCGCATTTGCGAACAGTGCAAAGTTTCCGCTGGTATTTGCAGTGCTTGGATTGGCGCTATTATTTGCTGTTTCCGTCACGCTGCATTCAAAAATGTATGACCGGCGTCCTGAACCCGCACGATTGACGGGATTTTATCTGGCAATGTCGGCAGGGGGTGTGGTCGGGGGTCTTTTTTGTGCGCTGATCGCGCCCCTTATTTTTAACTGGGGGTATGAACATCCAATCTTACTTATATTCGCAGGATTTCTTGTCGCGGGCAAACCCCTCTTTGAATTCGCAGAGCCATTGTGGGCAGGACCGAAACAAAAAGTCGCAGGCATCTTGATTGTCGTACTCGCAATCGTTGCTGCAATTGTTTCAATCACATCTGACGCGCCTAGCGGGATGGCAGGAACTGCGATTTTTATAATAGCGTTGGGTTTGATTGCGATTGGCAACAGGCTTGTTTTCACAGTTTGCCTCGCGGCGCTCATGATGAATTTCGGCGGTTGGAAAGCCGTCATCAATTCTGTGACGACCGACAATCAGGTTCGCAGCTTTTTCGGGATTTATACAATAACCACGAACCCTGGTGTGACCCGATCTATTGTGCATGGGACGACTGTTCACGGGTTGCAGAGCCTTGTCGCTGGGCGTGAACGTGATCCGCTGACATATTATGCGCCGCGGTCTGGCGTTGGTCTCGCGCTCGCAAATTTGCCAACTTTATATGGTGCTAACGCACGCGTTGGCGTCGTAGGACTAGGGGCGGGCACGGTCGCTTGCTATGCCCGCCCTGGTCAAGACTGGCGTTTTTACGAAATTGATCCGGCGATTGCCAAAATTGCGCGCGATCCTTCGAAATTCACGTTTCTTTCGCGCTGCTTACCCGGGGTTACAGTCCTTATTGGTGACGCGCGGATTGTTTTAGCAAATGAAGCGCCAGCAGGCCTCGATGTGTTGGTGGTCGATGCGTTTTCATCGGATGCAGTACCGATGCACTTACTAACGCGTGAAGCGCTGTTTGTTTATCAGCGGCGGCTTACCCCGGATGGCATTTTACTAATTCACATCTCAAACCGATTTCTTGATCTTGAACCCATTTTGGCAGCTGCCGAGAGCGATGGCTGGCATACTGCCCTTCGCTATTATCATGCGAGTCAGGCGGAAAGTGATCGCGGCTATGCAACCTCGGCGTGGGTGGCGCTTGCACGGAATCCAGCGATGCTTGACCGTTTGAAAAAACTATCAGGGCAAGAACCGTGGCGCGCGCTCAAGCCACAGGAAGGTTT
>JAYTWA010000407.1:0-3889 GCA_043743675.1 Sphingomonadales bacterium | reverse complement strand
CTCGACGACGGGACACTGGCGCAGGCGCTCAGAGCGAGGCGGCCTGTCGCCTGAGGCAGGAGGCAATTGTGGGCGTAACGGGCATTGGCGGGGTTTTCTTTCGGGCGAAGGATCCAAAGGCGATGAGCGCATGGTATGCCGAGCATCTCAGTGTTGGCGCTGGCGAGTGGGGCGTTTGGCAGCCTGAGGCAGGGCCGAGTGTTTTTCTGCCCTTTGCAATTGATTCCGATTATTTCCCCGCTGACCGGCAATGGATGTTCAACTTACGTGTGACCGGGCTTGACGCCTTGCTCGATACGTTGCGTGCGTCAGGTATCGAGATCATCACCAAAGCGGAATGGGACTCACCTGAATTCGGTCGCTTTGCGCGCATCCACGATCCCGAAGGCAATCCCATTGAATTGTGGGAACCATCGACGTCAGCTTGAAAAGCAACGCGCGCCGTTTTATTTGTTGGTGATGGCTATTCTTCCCATTCTTGAAGCTCCCGATCCCCAATTGAGGGTTATCTCAACGCCGGTTGACGGCATCGACGATGATATACGCACGCTGGTCGCTGATATGTTCGAGACGATGTACGACGCGCCGGGCATTGGCCTTGCCGCCGTGCAGGTTGGCGTGCCGATCCGCCTTCTCGTCATGGATTTGCAGGAAGATGAGGACGAAGACGGCAAACCAATCCGCAAGCCAATGGTTTTCATCAATCCCGAAATTATCGATCCCGCCGACGACTGGGCGATATATAATGAAGGTTGCCTGTCGGTGCCCGATCAATACGCCGAAGTCGAACGTCCCGAATCATGCCGTGCGCGATGGATGGATTTGGATGGCAAGCAGCATGACGAGCGGATCGAGGGGATGCTGGCGACTTGTTTGCAGCATGAGATGGATCATCTCGAAGGGATCCTTTTCATTGATCATTTGTCGCGCCTTAAACGCGACATGATACTGCGCAAATTGGCGAAGTTGAAAAAAGCCGCTTAATAGCCGCGCATCAGATCGACCTGATGCAACAGCGGTTCGCGACGATGCCAGCGGTTCAGGTTTTCGAGGAAGCGTTCCGCAGACCGAACATACATTTTATCCTGCGCGCGGCCCGACAAATGCATTGTGATGTGCGCGTTGGGGATTGCCCAGAGCGGATGTTCGGGCGGCAATGGTTCGGGCGTCATCACGTCGAGAAATGCTGCGCCAATTGACTTGTTAACCAGCGCATCGATCAGTGCGACCTGATCCACCACTGACCCGCGCGCGATGTTGATGAGCGTGGCCGTCGGTTTCATCGCAGCCAATTCATTGGCACCAATCATGCCGTCAGTTTCGGGCGTAGCTGGCACAGCAAGAATTACCCAGTCAAAATCACCCAGCTGCGCACGCCATGCACTGGGACCGAGATCGTCTGCGCTTGGCGTGCGACGCACAGTCGTCACCGCTACATCGAACGCCGTGAGCCGTGTTTTAATCAGGCCACCAATCGCCCCCGCGCCAATCAAAAGCGCTTTCGACCCCGCAAGTTCAATCTTGCCCGGCGACTCCTGCAACCACTCGCGTCGGTCGCGGGCGCGGACGACATCGTCATATCCTTTGGCAATGGTCAGCATGCCCATGATGACATATTCGGCAATCGTAATCGCGTTGATGCCCGCGCCGTTGGTGTAGACCGTCCCTTGCGCAATCAACTGGTCAATCGGCATCCCGTCGATCCCGGCATAGATCGAGTTTAGCCATTTAAGATCGCGGGCATTGGCAATCGCGGCGGCCATGTGACGCTTGTCATACATGTCGAACCAGCCGATTTCTGCACCGGGGCCATAAGCGACCGCTTCGTCCTTGGTCGCGAACCAGCGGACGTCGAGCCAGTCGGGCAGGCGGGCTTCGAGCAGCGGGCGGACGAGTGCGGGGAGAGTGGCGATGGTCAAATGTCGAGTTTCCAGTCCCAGCCAAGCGGGTCGCCGTCCATGACTTCAACGCCCGCCGCAATAAGGCCGTCGCGAATGCGGTCTGAGGTGGCGAAGTCCTTCGCGGCGCGCGCGGTTTTGCGTTCGGTGAGCCGGATTTCGATTTCGGGTTCGGTGATTATGGCTGAGGTGGGGCGGATGCGGAGGTCTCTTCGGGTCAGGGTGAGAAGGTTAAGACCTAGGACAGTGTCCATCCGAGTTACGATGTTGAGCCGTGTCGACAAAGTAGAAACCTTATCGGCCAGCGCCTCGTCCAAATAAACTAGCGCGTGTGGTGTCGTAAGATCGTGGCAGACCGCTTCTTCGAACTGCCCTTCGACTAAGACCACACCGACATTTATGGCTGGCTCATCAATAGTTGATCCGCTTGCCGTTCTCAGAACTTCCGACAGCGCAACCATTCGCTTCAACCTTGTCTGCGCCGCCGCCAAGCCTTCCCACGTGAATTCCATCTCGCTGCGGTAATGCGCTTGGAGGCACATCAGACGGTAGGAGACGGGGTGGAAGCCACGATCAATGAGTGTTTGCAGGCGGAGAAACTCGCCGCTCGACTTAGACATCTTGCCGCGCCTGTCGATCAGAAAATTATTGTGCATCCAGACGCGCGCACCGCTGTCGGCACAGCCTTCATGCGCCTGATTTTGGGCGATTTCGCACGGGTGATGAATCTCGCGGTGGTCGATGCCGCCGGTATGGATGTCGAATGGAAAGCCTAGCAGCGCCTTTGACATGACCGAGCATTCGAGGTGCCAGCCCGGCGCGCCGCGACCCCAAGGTGAGTCCCATTCCATCTGTCGCGTTTCGCCCGGCGGTGTCGTGCGCCAGATCGCGAAATCCTGCGGGTTGCGTTTGCCAGCGACCGGATCAATGCGACTTACCCCGTCATCCGTCACGGCACGCGCCAGTCGCCCGTAATCGGGAACCTTCGACGTATCGAAATACAGCCCGCCCTCAAGTTTGTAGCAATGCGTATCCGCAATCGATTTGGCCCAATCGATCATGGCCTCGACGTAATCGGTGGCGCGGGGATGCGTCAGCGGTCGAATATTGAGACGCGCGAGATCGGATTCGAAGTCGGCTTGGTAGAATTTTGCAATGTCCCACGCCGATTTGCCTGCTGCCAAGGCTGCTTTTTCCATTTTGTCGTCGCCAGCGTCGGCGTCGCTCGTCAGGTGGCCGACGTCGGTGATGTTGATGACATGCTTCAGGTCATAACCCTTGAAACTCAACGCGCGGCCCAGCGTGTCGGCGAAGATATACGCGCGCATGTTACCGATATGCTGGTAATTATAGACGGTCGGGCCACAGGTGTAGACGCGTGCTTCGTTGCCATTGAGGGGCGCGAAGTCTTCGAGTTGGCGCGTGAGACTGTTGAAGAGGCGTAAGGGGGTGTCGGTCATGCCATTCCTCTAACGCGCTAGTTCGCCGTGGCAAAGCCACGTCGTCAGTCCGCTTTCAGCGGCTGGCCGCGCTTGGGCGAGTCTTGCTGCGGCACGCAGCATGCCGCCCAGCGCGTTGGAGGCCCGACCGGGAATCGAACCCGGGTGCGAGGATTTGCAGTCCTCTACGTCACACTCCGCCATCGGGCCGGAAAGGAGGAGCGCCTCTGCGCGGAGACTGCGCCTAAGTCAACAATCAAGACGCTTGGCGGCGATGCTGCACCGCGATAGAAGAACTAAAGACAATATGCTGTGTTGCTTATGCAATACAGCCATGCCATAGCGGAGCGAATGAGCGCAATGACCCCCGAGCAGTTCAAAGAAATGCGGCACGCGATGGTCGTAAGCCAGCTGCGTCCCGATGGCGTCAACGATTCGCGAGTTATTGAGGCAATGGCCGTTGTCCCGCGCGAGGATTATGTGCCAGAGGATCGCCGTGGGTCAGCTTATGCGGACCGGATTATTCCAATGGGCGATGCTCGTGGCATTAAT
>JAYTWA010000406.1:0-5229 GCA_043743675.1 Sphingomonadales bacterium | reverse complement strand
ACCTGTCGCTGGGTATCAAGGCGCTGACCATCGGCGCAGGGTTTGAAATCCTTGGCGCGGACAAAGGCGGTGCGCTGACCAGTTTTCAGACACCGCTGGCGACACTCCATAAATTCAATGGCTGGGCCGACAAGTTTCTCGTGACGCCACCCAATGGCCTTCGCGATGCTTACGGGTCGCTGGGCTATGGTTTCAAGAAAGTTGGCCCGTTTGAAACACTGGGCCTCACCGCAGCCTATCACCGTTACGGCAGTGACCGCCTTGGCCTGCGTTATGGCGATGAAATCAACCTGCAGGCGATGGCGAAAATGAAACGCTACACCTTTCTGCTGAAATACGCTGACTACAGTGCGAAGGGTTTCGCGACGGATACCAAGAAATTCTGGGCCTCGATTGAATGGGCATTATGACTGAAAAACCGCACCTTATCGTCATCGGCAATGGCATGGCCGGGTGCCGCGCCGTCGAAGAAATTCTTGAGCGTGACGCCGATAAATACCGCATCACGATCTTTGGTGCCGAGCCGCGCGTCAATTACAACCGGATCATGTTGTCGCCTTTACTCGCTGGCGAAAAGTCGTTCGACGACATCGTGATCAACGATCAGGCCTGGTATGACGACAATGGCATAGTGCTGGTGTCGGGCGATCCGGTTGTCGCGATTGATCGCAAAATCCAGACTGTCACTGCCCGTTCGGGTCGCACTGAAAGCTATGACAAGCTGATTCTGGCCACGGGTTCCGATCCGTTCATCATTCCGGTGCCTGGTCATGATCTGCAAGGCGTCGTGGCGTTTCGCGACATGGACGATGTGGGCATGATGCTGCGCGCGGCGGATGGCGGGGGCGATGCCGTTGTGATCGGCGGCGGGTTGCTGGGCCTCGAAGCAGCGCACGGGCTGTCACTGCGTGGCATGAAAGTGACCGTGCTGCACATCATGCCGACGCTTATGGAGAGGCAGCTTGATGAGGCGGCGGGGTGGCTGCTCAAGGAAGCGCTTGAAGCACGCGGGCAGACGATCCTGACCGGGGCCGACACCGGCGAGATTTATGGACAAGGCAAAGTCGAAGGCGTCCGCCTTAAAGACGGTCGCGATATACCCGCTACACTCGTCGTCATGGCGGTCGGCATCCGCCCGAATGTAAAGCTGGCACGCGATGCGGGGCTGGCCATCGGGCGCGGCATTCATGTCGATGATCATCTAGTGACGTCGGACGCAAACATCCTCGCGGTTGGCGAATGTGTTGAACATAATGGACTGGTTTACGGACTGGTCGCACCAATCTGGGAAATGTGCCGCAGTTTGGCCGACGGGTTAGTGGCAACACAGAACGGCTACACCGGATCGGTGACCTCAACCAAACTCAAAGTTTCAGGGATCGACGTGTTCTCGGCAGGCGATTTCTCGGGCGGCGAAGGCTGCGAAGACATTGTCATGCGCGATGCTGCGCGCGGCATTTACAAGCGCGTCATCGTCAAGGAAGACCGCGTTGTCGGCGCGGTGCTGTACGGCGATACCGGCGACGGCAACTGGTATTTCGACCTGCTGAAAAAACAGGAGGACGTTTCAGAAATCCGGGATGCGTTGATCTTCGGACAGGCCTTTGCCAGCGGAGGAGCGGCATCGGCAAACCCTAATGCGGCAGTCGCAGCGATGGCGGATGACGCCGAAATCTGCGGCTGCAACGGGGTATCAAAGGGCAAAGTGGTCGCGGCCATCGCAGGAGGTGCAGTTACGCTCGACGCGGTGCGGGCCGGGTGCAAAGCGTCGGCGTCATGCGGATCGTGCACAGGACTGGTCGAGAGCCTGCTCGCGCTGACATTGGGCGACGAATTCGAAGGCGCGCGTGACGTGCCGACGGTGTGCAAGTGCACCAGTTTCTCCCATGAAGACGTGCGCCGCAACATCGTCGAAAAGCAACTCAAAGCCATCCCGCAAGTCATGCAGGAACTGCACTGGACGACGCCCGACGGCTGCGCATCGTGCCGCCCGGCGCTTAACTATTATCTGCTCTGCGCATGGCCGGGCGAGTTCGTCGATGACAACCAGTCGCGTTTCGTCAACGAACGGATGCACGCCAACATCCAGAAGGATGGCACTTATTCCGTTGTTCCCCGCATGTGGGGTGGCGTGACCAATCCCAAGGAACTGCGCGCTATCGCTGATGTTGCGGAAAAATATGAAGCGCGGATGGTGAAAGTCACGGGCGGCCAGCGGCTCGACATTTTCGGCATAAAAAAAGAGGATTTGCCTGCCGTTTGGGCCGATCTGAATGCCGCCGGGATGGTCAGCGGCCATGCTTATGCGAAGGCGCTGCGCACGGTGAAAACTTGTGTTGGTTCGGAATGGTGCCGCTTCGGGACGCAGGACTCCACGGGTCTAGGCATCAAGACCGAGCAAATGACGTGGGGGTCGTTCATGCCGCACAAATTCAAGATTGCGGTCAGCGGCTGCCCGCGCAATTGTGCCGAGGCGACGATCAAAGATTTCGGCATCATCTGTGTCGATAGCGGCTATGAATTGTCAGTGGGCGGCAATGGCGGGATCAAACTGCGCGGCACGGACCCATTGTGCAAAGTAGCAACCGAGCAGGAAGCACTCGATTATTGTGCGGCCTTCATCCAGCTTTACCGCGAAGAAGCGCGTTATCTGGACCGCACTGCACCGTGGGTCGAACGGGTCGGGATGGCCTATATCAAAGCGCGAATTGTCGAGGATGATGCGGGGCGGGAGGCCTTGCGGGCGCGGTTCCTGTTTTCACAATCATTTATGCAGGACGACCCGTGGGCGAAGCGCGCTGCGGGCGAAGACGAAAAGCTGCACCAGCATATGGCGGAAATCAGACCCCTGAAATTTGCACAAGCGGTGATGGTGTGAGTTCGGTTGGCGATTGGCTCGACATCGGCCCGGTCGATCAGCTCCCGGCGCTCGGCGCGCGCACGCTGCCCGTGCGTGGGGGCGAAGAGATTGCGATCTTCCACACGGCAAACGGCGACGTCTATGCGCTGGTCAACAAATGCCCGCACAAAGCAGGACCGCTCAGTCAGGGTATCGTCCACGACACGACAGTCACCTGCCCACTACACAATTGGCGCATCTCGCTTGTCACGGGCAAAGCACTGGGCGCAGACGAAGGGTGCGTGCCGGTGATCCCGGTCAAGATCGACGGCGGGCGTATCCTGATCGGGCGGGCCGAGGCCTTAGCGAGTGTCGGTTAAGACCACTTGCGCGTATTGCGGGGTTGGCTGCGGGATCATCGCCACCAAAACTGGCGAGCGGACGGCCGACATCAAAGGCGATCCCGATCATCCGGCCAATTTTGGCAAGCTCTGTTCAAAGGGCACCCATCTCGGCGAAACCATCAGCCTTGAAGGCCGCTTGCTGAGCCCGCAAATCGCTTTGAAGCAGGCATCATGGGATGAGGCTCTGAACCTCGTCGCCAGCCGCTTTGCCGAAACGATTGCCGAACATGGCCCCGACAGCGTGGCATTTTACGTGTCGGGCCAATTGCTGACCGAGGATTATTATGTCGCCAACATGCTGATGAAAGGCTTCATCGGCAGCGGCAACATCGACACGAACAGCCGCCTATGCATGGCAAGTGCCGTCGCGGCGCACGTCCGCGCCTTTGGCGAAGACATCGTTCCGTGCAGCTATCGCGACTTCGACGACGCTGATTTGATCGTGCTGGTCGGATCAAACACCGCATGGTGTCACCCGGTTATCTGGCAACAGATCGAAGCAGCACGAGAGCGACGCGGCACCAAGCTGATCGTTATCGACCCATGCCGAACCGAAACGGCCGAACGAGCAGACCTGCATCTCGCGATTGCGCCCGACAGTGATGTCGCGCTATTTAACGGCTTGCTGCGGTCTATACGCGACTTGTGCAACACGTCCGCCCTCAATGTCCCGGACGGCTTTTGGGAAAGCCTCGGTGATGACGATGTTGCCCACGTATGCGACATCGCCCCAACCGACCTGAAAACTTTTTACGATCTCTTTGCCGCGCATCCGCGCACGGTCACGCTATTCAGCCAGGGTGTGAATCAATCCACGAGCGGCACTGACAAAGCCAATGCGATCATCAACGTCCACCTCGCCACGGGGCGCATTGGTAAACCTGGCGCAGGACCGTTCAGCATCACTGGGCAACCCAATGCAATGGGCGGACGCGAAGTCGGTGGCATGGCGTCAACACTGGCCGCGCACATGGGTTTCAGCGCGGAAGAACGCGACCGGGCAAAACGATTCTGGCAATCACCAACGATCTGCCCCGGCCCCGGCCTGAAAGCCGTCGACATGTTCGATGCCGTTGCCGATGGTCGCATCAAGGCCATCTGGATCATGGCGACCAATCCCGCGGTGTCGATGCCCGACGCGGGCAACGTGCGTGCTGCACTTGCCGCCTGCCCCTTCGTGGTGGTTTCCGATTGTATCGCCGACACCGACACGACGGCCTTTGCGCATGTTAAACTCCCCGCGCACGGCTGGGGCGAAAAGGACGGCACCGTCACCAATTCGGAGCGCATGATCTCTCGCCAACGCGCCTTCCTTGGCGCGCCGGGTGAAGCAAAACCCGACTGGTGGGCACTTGCCGAAGTTGCAAAGCGGATGGGTTGGGGAAAGGCATTTTCGTGGTCACATCAATCCGAAATCTTCGCCGAGTTCACTGCCATGACGCGCTTTGAAAATAATGGTACGCGCGTCCTGACCATTCCCCATTTTGGCGATTATGAAGGGATGCAGCCGTTCCAATGGGGCGGCCCGTCACCCTTTGCCAAAGGACGCTATCCAACACCAGATGGCAAAGCGGGGCTTGTCACAGTTCGCCCGACGTTGCGCGCGACGAGTGCAGCATTTCCGTTGCGCCTGAACACAGGGCGTTACCGCGACCAGTGGCACACAATGACACGCACTGGCCTGTCCCCCAAACTTTCACAGCATCGCCGTGAGCCGCTGGTTGAGGTGCATCCCGATATGATTGAGCGCATGGGTCTGATCGATGGTGGCCTTGCCCACGTCGAAACCGCGCAGGGCATAAGTATCTTCCGCGTCGCCAGCACCCCGAACCAGCGGCGACAGGATTTGTTCGTTCCGATCCATTGGACTGACCAAACCAGTGGCAGCGGGCGCGCCGGACGGCTCCCGGCGCAAGACCGCGATCCGCATTCGGGCCAGCCGGGATTTAAGAATACACCCGCTTCAATTACCGCTTACACACCGGA
>JAYTWA010000405.1:0-2181 GCA_043743675.1 Sphingomonadales bacterium | reverse complement strand
GGAGGGGCTGGGGGTGGGGACTGTTGTCAGCTTGTCCTCAATGCCGTCCAATCGCACTGCCATCGAAGCGACGCTTTCCTTCATCTCGTCCAGCGCTGTTCCCATACGCGCGACATCCTTGCCCATCCGATTAAGCGACGCATTCATTTCGGGCAAAACCGCGTTGGCCTCATCAACGAGCTGCTCAAGCTCCGCCTGTTCCTCGGGAGAGGCTAGCGTGAACTCCGCCGCAAGCTGGCGCTCGAATTCCTCGCTCGAAATGCCGAATTCTTTGACGAAAAGGCGCTCGACATGTTCGGTCTGCATAGGCAACCTCCTTGCAATCTAATATGATGCGTAGGCGATGCAATTTCAATCCTCCCCAGAATGGGGAGGGGGACCACCGAAGAGTGGTGGAGGGGCAGTCACGCAAACCGCCCGCCCGTGATCGGAACTGCCCCTCCGTCGCTACGCGCCACCTCCCCGTTCCGGGGAGGAATGGATCAGCTACTGCTGGTCGATAAATATGCCCGACCCGAACCAAAGCATAAATCCTGCAACTGGGATAACGATGAGTTTACTTCCCACCGCTAGCCAGAACTCAAACGGCTCTTCATCGCGATTTACACGAGGCCCATACCACCATGACATGCGCGCAGAACCTTGTCGAAGGTCGTTAATCGCCCACGCACCATTGACAATAGCAGCAAGAACGAGCCCCGCCGACCAAACCAGTCCAAAGGCATCGAATCTGCTCACAACGGAATATTATCATGTTTCTTCCACGGATTCTCTAACACTTTCCCCCGCAATTTCCGTAACCCCAGCGCCACCCGCCGCCGCGTTGAGTGCGGCATGATCACTTCGTCGATGAACCCCTTCGATGCCGCCACAAACGGGTTGGCAAAGCGCGCTTCATATTCCGCGGTGCGTTCGGAAATTTCCTCGGGCGTCTTCCCGCGAAAGATGATTTCGACCGCGCCTTTCGCGCCCATCACCGCGATTTCCGCCGTCGGCCAAGCATAGTTCAAATCCCCGCGCAGATGCTTACTCGCCATCACGTCATAGGCCCCGCCATAGGCTTTGCGCGTGATCACGGTGATTTTGGGCACCGTCGCTTCGGCATAGGCGAACAGCAATTTCGCGCCGTGCTTGATGATGCCACTATGCTCCTGCCCCACGCCCGGCAGGAAACCCGGCACATCGACGAACGTCAAAATCGGTATCTCGAACGCATCGCAGAAGCGCACGAAGCGCGCGGCCTTCTTCGATGAATTGATGTCGAGACACCCGGCCAGCACCATCGGCTGGTTTGCGACCACGCCCACCGTCCGCCCCTCGATCCGCCCGAAGCCGATCAGGATATTGCCCGCATGGGCCGGTTGAATTTCAAAGAAATCGCCCTCGTCCATCGTCTTCTTGATGACTTCATGCATGTCATAGGGCTGATTGGCGTTGGCGGGGATCAGCGTGTCGAGGCTCGGCTCCATCCGGTCCCAGTCGTCCGCCGTCGGGCGTTCGGGCAGGTCGGCGCGGTTGCTCGCGGGCAGGAAATCAATCAGGTCGCGCGCCGCCAGCAAGGCTTCAATGTCATTGCCATACGCATTGTCCGCCACGCCCGATTTGGTCGTGTGCGTGCTCGCCCCGCCCAGTGCTTCTTGGCTAACGATTTCGTTGGTCACGGTCTTCACGACATCGGGGCCAGTAACAAACATATAGGACGAATCCTGCACCATGAAGATAAAGTCCGTCATCGCCGGCGAGTAAACCGCGCCGCCCGCGCACGGCCCCATGATGAGACTGAGCTGCGGCACCACGCCCGACGCGAGGACATTGCGCTGGAACACTTCCGCGTATCCGCCCAGCGATGCCACGCCCTCCTGAATCCGCGCGCCGCCGCTATCATTCAGGCCGATAACCGGCGCGCCGACTTTCAACGCGCTGTCCATGACCTTGCAGATTTTCTTGGCGTGCGCTTCGGACAAGGACCCGCCGAACACAGTGAAGTCCTGCGAAAACACAAACACCAGCCGCCCGTTAATCGTGCCGCTGCCCGTCACCACGCCGTCGCCCGGAATCTTGGTGTCCTCCATCCCGAAATCGACGCAGTTATGTTCGACATACATATCAAGCTCTTCGAACGATCCCTCGTCGAGCAGCACGGTCAGCCGTTCGCGCGCGGTCAGTTTCCCCTTGGCATGT
>JAYTWA010000404.1:0-3703 GCA_043743675.1 Sphingomonadales bacterium | reverse complement strand
TTGGCGGCATATCAAGCGTATTCATCCGTGGCGCATCATCCGACCAGACACTCGTCCTGATTGATGGCGTTCGCGTCAATGATCCGGCATCACCCAGCGGCGCTTATGATTTCGGCAATTTGCAGACAACGAATATCGACCGCATCGAAGTGCTGCGCGGAGCGAACTCGGTCATCTGGGGCAGTCAGGCAATGGGTGGTGTCGTCAATATCGTGACGATACCAACGTCTGAAACATTCTCGGTACAAGCCCGTGGCGAATATGGCGATTACAACACGGGCAATGTTTCGGGAAACGTCGCCTTTCGCGCCGGACCGATAAAAGCGTCACTCGGTGGCGGCTATTTCAAGACCGACGGCATATCAGCCCAATCCAATAACATCGAACGCGACGGGGCAGATCGCCAGCAAGTCAATGGCCGCGTCGAAGTCGCGTTAAGCGACAATTTCGGTTTGGACTTTCGCGGATTTTACGCGCGCAGCTATGCCGAACTCGACGGCTTTAACCCGACATCCACAACGCGTCAGATCAATGGATATGCGGGCGGCTATGCCAAGCTGTTCGACGCTGCGTTGACACTGCGCGCGGCTTATTCGGCGAGTGACATCCGCCGCGACTCAACCAGTGCATTTGGCGACTCACGCTTTGAGGGACGCAGCGAGCGTGCCGAACTTCAGGGTGACGCTCGCTTGTCATCATGGTTGCGCGTCGTGTTCGGAGCGGAAAGCGAATGGTCGCGCGCCGAAAGCAGCTTCTCGGGCGGGGCACAGCGCACGCGCTTGTCGAGTATTTACGGACAGCTGCTGGTCGAACCAATCGCAGGTCTGAACTTCGCCGGGGGCATCCGCCACGATGATCATCGCACTTTTGGCGGCGAAACCACGCTGGGCGGCAATGCGGCCTATTCGTTCGGCGGCACGACATTGCGCGCCAGCTATGCCGAAGGATTTAAGGCTCCCGCACTCGACCAATTGTTCGCGAGCTATGGCAACAAGTCGCTCACGCCCGAACGCGCGCGCAGCGTCGATATTGGCATTGAACAGCGCCTGCTGGGCGACCGGCTCGTGGCGCGCGTCACGGCCTTTGACCGCAAGACGCGCGACCAGATCGTCTTTTTCAGCTGCTCGACCAACCCAAACCCGCTGTGCACCGGCCGGGGTACTTTCGGCGCTTACTACCTTAACATCGCCCGCGCGACGGCAGATGGTGTCGAGTTCGAGCTTGTTGCCAAGCCCGACGATGCCCTCACATTCAGCGCAAACTATACCCACTTGCGCTCGATCAACCGTACGGTGCCGAATGCGAACAAGGATTTGCCACGCCGCCCGCGTGGCACAGCGAATGCCTCGCTCGATTGGGCAAAGGGGCGTTATTCGCTCGGGGCGACCGTCAGCCTTGTCGGGGACAGTTTCGACAACGCCAGCAATGCCACGCGCCTCGACAGCTTTGTGGTTGCAGGCCTGCGGGCGTCCGTCGCGATTATTGATGGCCTGTCACTTTATGGCCGGGTCGAAAACCTGTTCGATGCGCGCTATCAAGTTGCAACCGGATTCAACACACTGGGCCGCAACGCACATGTTGGCGTACGGGCAAAATTTTAAGCCCCAAATTCTAAAGCGTTGAGCCGCGCGCCGATCGCGGCTACGAACCGATAATGCAAAGGGAAGACATGATGACCAATGCCATGACAGGACCAGCGAAAACGACGCTGATATGGTCCGCCATCCTCGGACTCACTGCCGTTGTGGGCAGTTATGGATTGGCGTGTGTCTTCCCGTTTGCGGCATTGGCGGCACTAGCGGCGGTCACGTTGCCGTCGCGTCAGGCGGCGGTGTTGCTTGGCGCGATGTGGCTGGTCAATCAGGTTATCGGTTTCACTCTGCTCAGCTATCCACATGATAGTCAGGCCGTAGTGTGGGGCGCGATCATCGGTGTTGCTGCGTTTGCCGGGCTGGGTGCCGCCAAACTTGCATTCGGCAGTGAAACGCGCCTCGTCTCGCTCCGCACGGTGAGTGCGCTCGCCGCATCAATCGTTGCTTATCAGGCCATCATGTTTGTCGGCGCTTATGTCATGAACGGCTTTGAAAGCTCGACTGCGGCCATCGTCGCGGATGTAGCGCGGAATGACGTTTTCTGGTTTGCGGGGCTTGCCGCGATGCGTATGGCGCTTGGCACGGCACTCCCCCGCTGGTTTGGATCGGCGCAGACACTTCGCACGGCGTGACACTAGAGACGGTTTCCACCGCGCGTAGCCATCACGGCACGCAGGGCGTTTACCGGCATCCATCGTCGAGCACATCGACGGATATGACCTTCTCGGTCTTCGTGCCCGACCATGCATCAGACGATAAGTTGCCTGTCGTCTGGTATCTATCAGGCCTGACCTGCACCCACGCAAACGTCACCGAAAAGGGGGAATATCGCGCCGCCTGCGCCGAACATGGCCTTATTTTTGTTGCGCCGGATACTAGTCCGCGCGGACCCGACGTGCCCGATGACGATGGCTATGATTTCGGCCAAGGTGCCGGGTTTTACGTCGATGCGACGCAAGCGCCGTGGTCAGCGCATTTCAAAATGCGGACGTACATTGAAACCGAACTCCCTGCGCTCATTGCCGCAAACTTCCCGGCCGATATGACGCGGCAGGGGATTATGGGCCATTCGATGGGCGGGCACGGCGCGCTGACCATCGGCTTACGCAATCCCAACACATTCAAAAGCATTTCAGCCTTTGCGCCAATTGTGTCGCCACTGCATTGCCCGTGGGGAGAGAAGGCGCTGACCGGCTATCTCGGCCCCGACAAAAATCAATGGCGTGAATATGACGCCTGCGCGCTTATTGAGGACGGTGCCCGCGTGCCCGAATTGCGCATCGATCAGGGTGGAGCTGACAATTTCCTAGCCGATCAACTGAAACCGCATTTGCTTTCGCGCGCGTGCGACGATGCGGGGATTGACCTGACGCTGCATATGCACGCGGGTTATGATCACAGCTATTATTTCATATCGAGTTTCATGGCGGATCATTTGCTCTGGCACGCCGAGCGGTTAAAGCGCGTGTCATGAGCCACGCCCACCCCTTGATCGTCGGCATCGGCGGCACGATGACGAGCAACAGTTCGTCCGAGCGCCTGATGCGCCATGTCCTTGCCCAATGCGAAGCCGTAGGCGCGAAGACATTGTGCTTTGACGGCACTGCACTCGACCTGCCGATGTATGGTTATGGCACCCCGCGCACTGACAAAGCGGTGGCACTGATCGACGGCCTGCGCCGTGCCGACGGCATTGTCATTTCGTCGCCCGGCTACCACGGCACAGTCTCGGGCTTGATCAAAAACGCGCTCGATTATGTCGAGGATATGGCCAAGGATGAGCGACCCTATTTCGAAGGGCGTGCCGTCGGGCTTATTTCGGTCGCGGCAGGCTGGCAAGCCACGGGAACGACTCTCGCGACACTGCGCAGCATTGTTCACGCGCTACGCGGCTGGCCAACGCCAATGGCGATTACCGTCAATTCCGTAATGCCGGTTTTCGGTCAAAATGGAGCGGTTACTGACCCGACGTTACTCAAACAGCTCGATATTCTCGCGCAGCAAGTCGTTGGCTTTGCCCGCATGCGCGCGCTTGATGAACTGACGCGGGCAAGTGCTGCGGCTGAAGGCAGCGATTAAGCGCTTGACCTTCATCACTGACCGTCCGACGC
>JAYTWA010000403.1:0-4954 GCA_043743675.1 Sphingomonadales bacterium | reverse complement strand
GCAGACATCCGGTCTGCGAGCGGTGCGGGCGCTGGTTGGCCCTAAGAATCCTTGACAAGGACTCTGCGCCCCGCGGAATTGCGGGACATAAACAAACGGCCCCCAATTGGGGGCCGCCTGAAATTACTTGCGAAGACCAAGCTTCGTGATCAGTGCGGTGTAGCGGCCAACGTCTTCGCGCTTCAGATAATCGAGCAGCGTGCGACGCTTGTTGACCAGCATGAGCAAGCCGCGACGCGAATGGTTGTCTTTCTTGTGCGTCTTGAAATGCTCGGTAAGGTTCAGGATTCGCGTCGTGATGATCGCGACTTGCACTTCGGGTGATCCGGTATCGTTCGCGCCTTGTGCATATTCAGCAATGACTTCGGTTTTGCGTTCAGCGGTAATCGTCATATTTTTTCTTTCACGACATCGTTGTTACAGATTGAAACCGCGCACGACCCGAACTTCTCCGGCGATGACCTCAACCAGCGCGACGGGCGTTTCGCCGTCTCTCGCGAGTGTGAGACCGTCGTGTGCGGCAATCCCGATCAAGACCCGCCCTGCACGGAGCAGCTCTGCCTGATCGGGGGTGACGGTTAAGGCCGGGATGTCGTCCAGCCCCGCCGTCAGCGGAAGGCATATTTCTTCCACGTCACGCGAAATAGACTTTTCGAACAGTAAGTCCAGCGAAATTGCATGGCCCAGCGTGAACGGACCCGCCTTGGTGCGGCGCAGCATGGTAACATGGCCAAAGGTGCCCAGCGCACGGGCAATATCGCGGGCGAGGGAGCGAATGTATGTGCCCTTGGAAACATGAGCGGTGAGCGTGATATGCGTCACCCCGGCGGAGGCCGGGGCCGTAGGAGAGTCAGGTGCTCCAGTCGAGGCGGCCCCGGCCTCCACCGGGGTGACGGCCAATTCGTAAATCGTCACTGCCCGCGTCGCCAAAACGACATCTTTCCCTGCTCGCGCTAGATCATACGCTCGCTGCCCATCAATTTTCAGCGCCGAATAGGCCGGGGGCACCTGATCAATCGGCCCAGTAAACTGACCCAACATCGCCTCGATGTCCGCCAGTGTTGGTCGCACGTTGCTAGTTGCGATAACCTTGCCCTCAAGATCCAGTGTGTCCGTCTCCGCCCCAAACGCGACGGTAAATTCATAAACCTTGTGGCTATCAAGCATCCGACCAGCCAGCTTGGTCGCTTCCCCCAACGCAATCGGCAGCACCCCTGTCGCCAGTGGATCAAGTGTTCCGCCATGCCCGACTTTGACCTTTGGATAGCCGCCTTCGCGCAACGCACGTTTGACAGCGCCGACGCCTTGTGTGGACCCCATGCCGAGAGGTTTGTCGAGAATAATCCAGCCATTCATGGCTTTACAGGATAGAGTTTCCAGCGAGTTTTTTCAAAGTTTCTTCATCAATTCCCAGCTCGCCGTAAACTGACGCGTTGTCCTGTCCGACTGTCTGAGGCGCAATCGACCGGATGCTACCCGGCGTTTTCGAAAGTTTCGGAAAAACGCCCTGCATTTTCAGATTGTTCCAGCGCGGATGCGGCACATCGACAAGCGCCTCGCGCGCCTGAAAATGAGGGTCGGCAATCATGTCTGCTGGTTTGTAAACGCGACCCGCGGGGATGCCATGTTCGATCATCAATGCTTCAACAGCGTCCACGGTCAACGTCGCTGTCCACGCATTGATGCGGTCATCGAGCTCGGTCTGATTTTTCCCGCGTGAGATGTGATCGATGTAGCGTGGGTCGCTGGCAAGGGTGGGCTGCCCCATCGCCGTGCACAAACGCCCGAAGACTGTGTTTTGGTTGGCACCAATCAGGAAATCGCCGTCGCTGCACGTATAAACGTTGGATGGCGCGATGCCCGGCAGGACGCTGCCCGATCGTTCGCGAACATAGCCGAATTCACTGTAATCGGAGACGAGGCTTTCCATGACTTGCAACACCGCTTCATAAAGTGCGGAGTCGACGACTTGCCCCTCACCCGTCTGGTCACGGTGGCGAAGTGCCGCGAGCGCGCCGATGCAGCCATAGGTTGCGGCAAGACTGTCACCAATGGAAACACCCATTCGGCTTGGCGCACGGTCTGGGTCGCCGACAATATTGCGCCAGCCGCCCATCGCCTCGCCGATGCCGCCAAAACCGGCGCGGTCAGAATAAGGACCGGTCTGGCCATAGCCTGAAACGCGAACGATGATGAGACCGGAGTTTTCGGCGTGCAGCTGGGCAGGCGACATCTCCCATTTTTCGAGCGTGCCGGGGCGGAAATTTTCGATCAGGATGTCAGCCGTCGCGATCAGCCTGCGTGCGAGCGCTTGGCCCTCTGGAACGCGCAAGTTGGCGGAGACAGATTTCTTGTTTCGCGCCACGACTTCCCACCACAGCGGGTAATCGCCGCGGCCCCAATCGCGCATTGGGTCGCCTTTACCGGGAGGCTCGACCTTGATGACCTCCGCCCCCATGTCACCCAACAGCTGGCCACAAAAAGGGCCAGCGATCAGCTGTCCCATTTCGACAACGCGAATGCCCTTAAGGGGGCCGTTATTTTCGACGGATAATGTCATTCGGCGGGCACTGCGCAGTTGAACATGATGAAGATCATGCGCTCGCCCGCTTTTCTGTCACTTTGAAATCTCCCGCTTGCCCGACACGGCTGGGGAGCGTCCGGCCCATGATGCCAGCGAACCAGTGATTGGCCGATACGGCGGCATCGAGATCAATGCCGCAATCGATGCCACTTCGCGCAAACAGATACGCAAGTTCTTCGGTCGCGACATTGCCCTTTGCACCGGGTGCGAAGGGGCAGCCGCCGAGGCCACCAAGTGCGCTGTCAAAGATACGGCATCCGGCCTGATAAGCGGCCCAGACATTTGCAGGTGCCAGGCCGCGTGTGTCATGGAAATGGACCCGGATCGGGATTTCCGTGCCCAGTCGGTCGCGTGCGGCGGTGATCATGTCACTGACTTGTTCGGGGACAGCGACACCGATGGTGTCGGCGAAAGCGATTTCCTCTGCGCCAGCGTCCTGCATGGCGGCTGCGATATCGAGCACGCGCGCTTGCGGCACCTCGCCTTCGAACGGGCAGCCAAAACTTGCCGAAATCGTCACTTGTGCTTTCAAGCCTGCGGATTGTGCCAGCGCAATCATTTCGCGATTTGCCACAATTCCTTCGGCAACAGTCTGCCCCTGATTGGCAATGCCAAAGCTGTCGGTCGCGACAATCACGCAGCCAACTTCGTCAACACCGCGCGCGCCGGTCCGCGTGGCAATCGCCCGCTCAACACCGCGGACGTTCATGGCCAGTGCGGTGTAGCGGACGCGGGGATCATCGGGGAGGCCCGCAATCACGCCTTCTGCATCGGCCATTTGCGGCACACGTTTTGGATTGGCAAAACTCGCGACTTCAATGCGGCGCGCCCCGTAAGCAATGGCCCGTTCAATCAACGCAATTTTATCAGCTGTGCTGACAATGCCCGCTTCATTCTGAAGCCCGTCACGCGGGCCTACTTCCAATATCGTAACTCTCTTCATCATTTCAATTTGAATACAACTGTCATTCGTTTCTGTATAGCAGTCAAACAACTGCAACGGACTGCTATAACTACGAAAATGTCGTGAAACGCACAGCGGATAAGCGCTGTCATCACGGCTAGCACCCAGAAAGTCGCGCCGTTGGCATCCAGTATGAATGCTGTTCTGCGTGCCGATTACCGGATTACCAGCCCGACATGGTTTCACACCGTTCAGGATGAAACTCTACCAACGATTTTCTTGATCGTCGTTATTTGAACGAGTTTATACCGGCGATCGAGTTCGGCGGATCATTTATCTCGCCCGGTCAAAGACGCATGTTGGGCGTCGAGGCGACTTATAAGTTCTGATCTCGCTGACTGCTCAATTGACGCGCCTGGTCAGCAGCGCTCCGGCAAATGGGGGGCACTGGCGGAGACGGCGAGATTCGAACTCGCGGTGGCGATTACTCGCCACGACGGTTTAGCAAACCGTTGGTTTCAGCCACTCACCCACGTCTCCTGACCTGGCGGCGAAGAGCGGAGGTATAGCGAGACCCGTTCGAGGGTTCAATCGCCTGTGGAAATTTATACGGCTTGGCGCGAAATCGACTCGCCTCGGCGCGCGGTTCATTGCGCTGACAGCTTGGGCGCGCATAAGCAGCGGCGAATAGAGCGGTCCTGAAGGTGAACCGATATGCGCGTGACATTTTTTTCTGCTTTGGCTGCCGGCTTTGCGCTGATTACCTCGCCCGTAGCAGCGCAAATACGGTCGGTTGACCCGAATACCGCCGCAGCGCAGGCCGATGTTGTGCCGCTGCCCGGCGAACGAGGCTATGCGACGCAAACGCCCATGGCACCGCCAACTGCGCCGCCTGGCAGTCAGTCAATACCGACCGAAACCGGCGCACCGCCTGTTGCCTCCACAGCACCCGGCGACGCCGCTACAAGTTCAATTGCGACGCAAACCGCACCAACGTACAAAAAAGATGATTTGATCGGTTCTGCCGAGGGTGTTTTTGGCAAAGGTGCCGCGGGCCTTGCGGGGATCATGGAAAAAATTCTGAAGGATCAGGGCGAACCGAATGCTTATATCGCAGGCCGCGAAGCCTCGGGCGCGTTTGTCGTTGGGCTTCGTTATGGGTCGGGCACCATGCAACATACCGTTGAGGGGCAGCGTCCCGTGTATTGGACGGGCCCGTCGATTGGCTTTGATGTCGGCGGCGATGCGACCAAAGTGTTCACGCTGGTTTACAATCTTTATGACAGCCAGGATTTGTACAAACGCTTTCCGCAGGTTGAAGGGCGCGCGTATTTTGTTGGTGGGTTTTCGGCGACGTATTTGCGGCGGGGCAGTGTTGTGCTCATCCCGATCCGGCTGGGTGTCGGCGTTCGATTGGGCGCCAATATCGGTTATATGAAGTTCAGCGAAAAGAGCCGTTGGTTGCC
>JAYTWA010000402.1:0-5883 GCA_043743675.1 Sphingomonadales bacterium | reverse complement strand
GGTCAGGCCGAAGCGGTCTGGACGCCGAAGATGGGCGACATTCAGCATACCATATTATTCGGGGCCGAATATGCGTCACAAGACGCGCGGACAGTGCGGCGGACTTACACGCTGCCCAATGTCAGTATTATCAATGGCCGTGCCACACCAACCGAAACCGCAGCCGTGCTGGCCACAAGCATCCTGAACTTTGACCGGAAGATCACGTCGGACACGCTGTCGGTTTACGGGCAGGAGCAGATTGACCTTGGCAAAATCAAACTACGTGGCGGCGCGCGTTTTGACAGTGTGAAGCTGGTTGATGATGGGATTGTCGTGCCGGTGCGCCGGCGGATCGCAGGGACCGAAGGGTTGTGGAGCTGGCAGGTCGGCGCGGTGTATCAGCCAATTGACTGGATTTCGCTTTACGGCGGCTATGCGCAGGGCAAGTTTATTAGCATCCAGACGGAGTCAGGCACGCTGTCAACGATTCCCGAAAGTTCGAGCCAGATCGAGGCGGGCGTGAAGACGACGCTGGTTGATGGCAAGCTGACCGCGAACCTGGCTGTGTTTGAAACGACGCGCGATGATTTTTTTGTGACGCTGGTGGCGGGTGCGGAGCCGGTGCAGGTGGGTGCGCAGAAATCGCGCGGGGTTGAACTTGATGTGATCGGAACACCGCTGCCGGGGCTGAACGTTATCGGTAATGTGTCGTATGTTGATGCGCGCAACCGGTCTTCGGCATTGGCATCGGTGACGGGGATTGCGACGAATCAGCCCGTGCTTGGCAAAAGGTTGGGTTCGACGCCGATATGGTCGGGGTCATTATGGGCGGCGTATGAAGTGCAGAATGGCACGCTGGCCGGCGTGAATATCGGCGCGGGCGTGACGCATAAGGGCGCGGTATTTTCCGATACGCTCGAATTGTTGCGCGTGCCCGCTTATACAGTCTTGCGTGCGGCAATCGGATATCGCACCAAGCATTTCGACGTGCAGCTGACCGCAAACAACCTGACCAATGTGCTTTATTATGCCACGCCAACGGGCGTCGGCGCACAACCGGGCGAGCCGCGTTCGGTGCAAGTGACCGTGCGGACGCATTTTTGATGGCGCTCAATCAATCAGGCCTGCTGTTCCTGCCAAAGGCGTGTCAGCGCGCGAGCATGTTGCAGTGGCTGAAGAAAATCCATGCGTGGACCGGGTTTTGGGGCGCTCTGTTGTTTCTGTTGCTCGGGACAAGTGGTGTCCTGCTTAATCACCGTAGCATCCTGAAGATCGAAACGGCCAAGCCGGTTGAAGTATCGAAAATGGATGTGGCCGTGCGGCCGGGGCAATTTGCCAATGCCGAAGCGATGGGCACATGGGCAAAGGTGACGCTCGTGCTGCCTGTTGAAGGGCGCGAACCGCCTGCTGAACGCGGAAAGAAGCCCGATGAACGCTTCATGGGCAAAGCGCTGCCGCAGGTCGAAAAATGGACGCGGACGTTCATGTTGCCTGATACCAAAGTGACTGTTGATTATGTTCCCGGCGCGCCGAATGTCACTGTGAAGCGCGAAGCCCTTGGCGTGCTTGCGACGATCAAGAACCTTCACAAGGGAACGGGGATTGGTGTCGCGTGGGTGCTGCTGATCGACACGATTGCGGGTGCGTTGATTGCGATGAGTCTGACGGGGTTTTTGCTATGGACGCGGCTGCACGGGTCGCGCTTGCTCGCGGGCGGGATTGCGGCGGGCAGCCTGTCATGGGCCGTTGTTGCGTCGTGGCCGTTCCTCGCTGCCTAACGGCTGAGCAACACCCGCGCTTGTCCGGCAATCTGGGCAAGCATAGCGCCTGATGGCACGGCGACCATGCGGGCGCGGTCGATGAGTGCGCGGAATTGCGTGATGCGCGACGCTTGCGTTTCGAGCCAGGCGGCGACGCGCGCTTCGGGGTTCTTTGCGTCACGCGCGAGGAAATCGAGGCGGATGGTTTCAAAATCGCGGGCAAGGCCCGAGATCAGTAACCGTTCCCACGGATCGGTTGGCGACTGGCGCATTGCCACCCCTTGCGCCCAGTCGAGACCAAGGGCGGCACCGAGCGTGACGAAGGCGCGCGTGAGTTCAAGTTCGTCTGTGCCGGTTTGGTTGCCCAGCGCAGCGAGCCCGATTGCGCCATCCATTTCAGCAAGGCGGACAACTTTGTCGACCAGCTTGGCGGGAGCACCCGCTTCGGTGAGGCGGCGGGCAAAATCTCCGGCCTGAGCGCGGGTTTCTTCGTGGAGCAGGCCGTCGAGTTGCGCCGCGAGCCGTGATACGCCGGGAGCGAGCGCCGATATGGTGTCGCCAACCGAACGACCGGCAATGGCGTTACGCAACAAATCCGCCATTTGTGCGCGGGCTTCCATTGCGACTTGTTCGAACAGCATCAGGCGTGCGCCTTCGGTCACTTCCGCGGCGTCGATGGCATCCCATAACGCGCCAAGATCATAGAGGCGTTCGACGATGACAAATGCGGCGGCGATGTCGCCCAGCGAAGCGCCTTCTTCTTCGGCAAGTTCAAACGGGTGGATGAGGCCAAGGCGGTTGATCAGGCGATTGGCGATTTTGGTCGCGACGATTTCACCGCGCAGCTGATGGTTTTCAATCGCGGACCCGTGCGCTTTGACCATAGCCTTCGGGAATGCCGCGAGCAGATCGCGCGTCATCGCCGGATCGTGCGCGACGTCGCTGTCTTCGATGGCAGCCTGCAGTGCCAGTTTGGCCGTCGCGAGCAACACCGAAAGTTCGGGGCGGGTGAGGCCGAGGCCATCCTGAGCACGGCGGACGAGAATGTCGTTCGGGGCCAGCCCTTCGACCACGCGATCAAGTTTTTTGGCGGCCTCAAACGTCTCGATGAGGCGGATGTGCGACGGCATGGCGTGTGCGCCGCCGCGCTGGGCCGTTGAAAGTGCGAGCGTCTGCAAGCGGTTGTCTTCCAGAACGAGATCGGCAACCGCATCGGTCATTTTGGCGAGCAGCTTGTTGCGATTAGGCGTCGTGAGCGTGCCGCCCGCGACTTCGGCGTTCAGCGCGATCTTGATGTTGACTTCATGATCCGAGCAATCGACGCCCGCCGAATTGTCGATAAAATCGGTATTGATGCGTCCGCCGCGCAAGCCGAATGCGATGCGCGCGGCTTGGGTAACGCCGAGGTTTGCGCCTTCGCCGATGACTTTGGCGCGGAGTTCTTCGGCATTGATGCGCAGGCCGTCATTGGCAGGATCACCGACGGCACCATGCGCTTCGCTTGCAGCTTTTACATAGGTTCCGATGCCGCCGAACCAGATGAGGTCAGCCGGGCTTTTGAGGATGGCGGTGATGAGCGCTGCGGGTTCAAGGTCCGTCGCGTCGATGCCGAGGACGGCGCGCGCTTCTTTGGAGAGCTTGATCGATTTTTCGGAGCGCGCAAAGACACCGCCGCCCTTTGAAATCAGGCTCGCGTCATAATCGGCCCATGACGAGCGGGGCAGTGCAAACATCCGTGCGCGCTCGTCCCAGCTTTTCGCTGGATCGGGATCAGGATCGAGAAAGATATGGCGGTGGTCGAACGCCGCGACGATCTTGAGTGTTTTCGAAAGCAGCATCCCGTTGCCAAACACATCGCCCGACATATCGCCGCAGCCAACGACGCGGACGGGTTCGCTTTGCACATCGACACCGGCTTCGGCGAAATGGCGCTGGACCGATAGCCATGCCCCTTTTGCCGTGATGCCCATGGCTTTGTGGTCATAACCGACGCTGCCTCCGGAAGCGAAGGCGTCGCCCAGCCAGAAATTGCGCTCCAGCGCGATGGCATTGGCCACGTCGGAAAAGGTCGCGGTCCCCTTGTCAGCGGCCACCACGAAATAGGGGTCTTCGCCGTCGTGGATGACAATATTGGCGGGATGGACGACTTTGCCGCCGACGATATTGTCGGTGATGGACAACAAGGTGCGGATGAAAATGCGGTAGCTTTCGGTGCCCTCGGCCAGCCATGCTGCGCGGTCGGCGGTGGGGTCGGGCAAGTGTTTGGGATAGAAACCGCCTTTTGCGCCCGTTGGCACGATGACGGCGTTCTTGACGCGCTGCGCTTTCATCAGGCCCAGGATTTCGGTGCGGAAATCGTCGCGCCGGTCGGACCAGCGCAGGCCGCCGCGCGCCACGGGGCCGGCGCGCAAGTGAATACCCTCAACACGCGGCGAATAGACCCAGATCTCGCGCCACGGCACGGGTGCGGGGAGACCGGGGACAAGGGCGCTGTCGAGCTTGAACGCAATGGCTTCCTTGGCAGCGGGCGCAAAGAAGTTGGTGCGCAGTGTCGCGCGGATCACACCACGCAGGCGGCGCAGGATGCGATCATCATCAATCGCGGCAACAATGGTCAGGCTGCGCTCGATGGTGCGTTCGGCGTCGTCAGCGGCTTTTTTGCTGTTGCTGTCATGTCGGGCCGCGAACAGGGCGACCAGTGCACGGGCAAGTGCCGGCTGGCGGCGCAGCGCGTCAACAACAGTGCCGAGACCGTAGGCCATCCCGGCCTGGCGCAAATAGCGGAACAGCGCGCGGAACAGGATGACATCGCGCGGGCCAAGATCGGCAGAAATCAGGAGTTCATTGAACCGGTCATCCTCGGCAACACCTGCGACAGTCGCGCCAATCGCGGTTTCGATACTGTCAGCGCGCGCCAGGACATCGCGCGCCGAGCCCTGTGGCAGGTCGAGCACGAACCGGTGCATATGGCCAAGATCATCGGCGAGCGCAGTCGACATTTCCTCGACCACGCGGAAACCGAAATTTTCGAGTGCGGGCACGGCGTCGGACAGGATGACGGGCGCAAGGCTGTAAAGTTTCAGCCGCAACCGCTGTGGCCCGTCTTCGGCATTCCGGTAAAGCCGGACATTGCGCGCGGCGGCATCGGGCAGGCCGTGCAGGCGGATGATGTCGAGCGCAGCTTCATCCGGCCCGGCACCGGTGCGATAGGGGACCGGGAAAGCGGCTGCATAGCGAATGGCAAGGCGTGCGGCGCGTCCGCTGTCGCCGAGGTTGGCAAGGCTGGCTTCGACCGACGGCTCCCACCCGCGCACCATCGCCTCGACTTGTTCGCGCAACGCATCGGCATCGGGATCACGTGCGGACTGGCGACGGTCGAAGGTGTAGCGGATCAGGGCAACGCCGCTGTCGCCCATGTCAACCGACCAGCTGAGCAGCGTTGCATCGGCGGCTGCGGCCAGCATCTCGCCAATCGCAACGCGCCGCGCGGTGGAAAGATCATCACGCGGCAACCAGACAAAGGAAAACAAATGCCGGTCAAGCGCATCCTCCGCCAGCACAAGTTCAGGACGCGGACGGTCCGCTAGCGACATTGCCGTCAGCGCGAGGTTTTCCAGCGCATCGGGCGCGATGCTGACCAGCAGATCATGCGGCAGTGCGGTCAGCGCATGAGCCAATGATTTGCCGGCATGGCCATCAGGGGCAAAGCCGTATTTCGCCTGAAGCGCCGCCAGACGGGCGCGCAGCACGGGGATCGCTTCGGGGGCGGCGGCGAGGGCGGCACTGGTCCAGAGCCCGGCGTGAACGGACATACCCGTGTCCGATTTGACGATGAACAAGTCGAGCGGCGCACGACGATGCACCGTCGAAATGAAATTGGATTTTACGATCAGGGGGCCAGCGTTACTGCCAAGCCACGCCATCGCACGTGTGCGCGCCTCAGGAGACAGCAGTGCCTCCCCCATTCGCCGGGCAATGCCGAGCGGCTTCGACATTTTACCCGCCGCATCAAATTGTGCCGAGCCGAGCAAGGTCATGTTGCGGTCAAGCAGCCACGCCAGCAATGCCGCCCCTTCGCCCGAACCAAGGCGTTCGGCATCTACTTTCAGCACCGACTGCATCGCGCGCCAGTCCGTCACAG
>JAYTWA010000401.1:0-4066 GCA_043743675.1 Sphingomonadales bacterium | reverse complement strand
GACGAGCGGCGGCGCATGGCACCACCGACGAGACCGAAGCCCGCAACCATCATCAACCATGTGCTTGATTCAGGAACCGCACCCTGAACCACGCCCGGGCGCTTGGCGAAGACGAGGTTGTCGACGGTGCCCCACAGTGGCGTCGCGCCCGCAACCTGAACAGAAGTTACTGTCAGGCTGGTGACAGCCGTGGTTGACAAGAAGCCAAGAAAGCTGCCTGTTGTTGCGCCAACAATCGTCTGTGTTACAGATCCGCTGGAATCAGTCGCAACAACAGTAATGTTTCCTGCGGCGAACGCACCGCCGATGTCACTGCCGAAGAAGTTACCGCCAACGCCGTTTGACCCACCGGTGAAAGTGTTGAAGGTCATCGTGTCAGTTGCCGTGTTTGTCGAAAGCCATGGGTTAGCATTCGTGCCGGCACCGAAAAAACCGCCCGGTGTCGATGCGGTGTAGCCGTAAGTGCCCGCTGTCCGAATGATTGGAGACGGCGTTAAGGCGATAATGCTAAGTCCAGTATAGGTGTCCGTGCCCGGTGCTGTCGTTGCCGCTGTGAACGCAGCAAGCGTGGTGTAAACCGTAATGGCAGCTTGTGCTGGTGCTGTTGAAGCGACAAGTGCGGCGAGTGCAATCGAGACATATTTCAGTTTCATAACAATACCCCTTGATAAAGATTAATATACTATTAACGAATCAGTGCTGCACTGCAAGATAAATCCGCCAGACATGCTTAATTCGAGTCTCGAAACGGGACTCTAAAACTTGCTTTCATTTCGCTGACAGATCAATTCAGACTGGCGACAACGGTGCGCGTTTAACCGCATGACGTGGGACACGAATTGGCTGGCCCGGAGCGAAGGATTTGGGGATATGAAGATGGTGCGTTCAGTCATGACGGCGGGTTTGGCAGCCGCAATGCTCGCGACATCAGTCACGCCAGCGATGGCGCAGGGTGTTTACGGTGGCTTTGGTTATGGGAATCAGGGCTATGGCAACCAGGGCTACGGTAATCGAGGTTATGACCGGGGCCGTCATCACAATCGTGGTGTCAGCGCTGGCGATGTGATTGCGGGCGTTGCCATTATCGGTGTGCTGGCAGCAATTGTTGGCTCGGCGTCAAAATCGAACAATCGCAATCGCGATTATCAAGGCAGCATCAATTCGGAAGATCAGGCAGCGGATGCTTGTGCCAGCCGCGTTGAGCAGCGTTATGGCAGCAGTGCGCGCGTGCGCGGCATTGATGACGTTCGCCGCACGAATGAAGGCTACACTGTGCGCGGCACGGTCGAGACCAACGACCGCAATGATCGAAACACGCAGCAGTTCACCTGTTCGATCCGCTATGGTCAGGTCGAAGATGTCCGCATCGACAGCGGATATGCGTATCGCGGCTATTGAGGGATGACTTCGCGGCATGGCCTCGCTAGTCGGGGCCATGTCCAATATCCTCATCGTCGACTTCGGAAGTCAGGTCACCCAGCTTATCGCCCGTCGCGTGCGAGAAGCCGGGGTTTATTGCGAGATCGCGCCGTTCAATGCGGCTGAAGCGGCGTTTGACCGATTAAAGCCTGCGGGGATTATTTTCGGCGGCGGTCCGGCTTCGGTGATCGACGCGGGCAGCCCGCGCGCGCCGCAGCGGTTTTTTGAAGCGGGGCTCCCGATCCTCGGTATCTGTTACGGCCAGCAGACCATGTGCGAACAGCTCGGCGGCAAAGTCGGCAGCACGGAAAGTCGCGAATTTGGCCGTGCTTTCTTGAAAGTCGACGATGGATGCGTGTTGTTTGACGGCCTTTGGAAAGAAGGTGAAAGCCATCAGGTGTGGATGAGCCATGGCGACAAGGTCGAGGCACTGCCGCCCGGTTTCCGTGTTGTCGCCACATCCGAACGTGCGCCGTTTGCCGTTGTTGCCGATGACGCGCGGCGCTTTTACGGCACGATGTTCCATCCCGAAGTCGTGCACACACCCGACGGTGGCAAGCTGATTGCCAATTTTGTGCGCCATGTCTGCGGCTGCGCGGGCGACTGGACGATGGCAGGGTATCGACAGGCGAAGGTCGCTGACATCCGGGCGCAGGTGGGCGACAAGCGTGTGATTTGCGGCCTGTCGGGCGGGGTTGATTCAGCGGTCGCGGCGGTCCTGATCCACGAAGCGATCGGCGATCAGCTGACCTGTGTTTATGTCGATCATGGCCTGATGCGGCTGGGCGAGAGCGAGCAGGTTGTCGGCCTGTTCCGCGAGCATTTCGGCATTCCTCTGGTGCATGTGAACGCCGAAACGCTGTTTATGAACGGCCTCAAAGGGCTGACGGATCCTGAGGACAAGCGCAAATTCATCGGTAGGACGTTCATTGAAGTGTTCGATGATGAAGCGAAGAAAATCGGTGGTGCGGACTTCCTCGCGCAGGGGACGCTCTATCCCGATGTGATCGAAAGTGTGAGTTTTACCGGCGGACCGAGTGTGACGATCAAGAGCCACCACAATGTTGGCGGCCTGCCCGAACAGATGAAGATGGGCCTGGTCGAGCCGTTGCGTGAATTGTTCAAGGATGAAGTCCGCGTGCTGGGTCGCGAGTTGGGCTTGCCCGAAATATTTGTCGGGCGGCATCCGTTTCCGGGGCCGGGCCTTGCCATTCGCATTCCGGGCGAAGTCACCAAAGAACGCTGTGACGTGCTGCGCAAAGCCGACGCGATCTACCTCGAGGAAATTCGCAGCGCGGGGCTTTATGATGCGATCTGGCAGGCGTTTGCCGTCTTGCTTCCCGTGCGGACGGTCGGCGTGATGGGCGACGGGCGGACGTACGAGAATGTCTGCGCGTTGCGGGCGGTGACGAGCACGGACGGGATGACGGCGGATATTTATCCCTTTGATGCGGCGTTCCTCAGTCGTGTGGCGACGCGGATCGTGAATGAAGTGCAGGGCATCAACCGGGTCGTCTATGACTACACAAGCAAGCCACCGGGGACGATTGAGTGGGAATAGGGGTCTGCAATGATACTCACAGGGGTTTCATAGATTTGCCACTGTCAGCTGAATAATGAGTCTGCTTCGGCTGCTCAACTTCGACAATAAGCCGCTGAAATTTTTGAACTTGCCGAATCGTGCAGGATCGGTTTCAAATAACTTCGGGAAGAGGAGAAATCGTTGCATCATACGCGAGCTGATTCTTCGCAAGCCGTTCGTGCGGGTGTAAACGAGCTGCGCAGCTATGGTGACTGGGAGCGCGACCGCGCGGCTGTTCTTGCCGACCCCGGTGCTTACCACGGCGCCGTCGCAGCGGAAGCGATCCACTGGTTCACAGCAGGTCACTGGCTCTCCAAAAATGCCAATGGGCGCTGGACCGGATGGGACGCCGAAACGGGTGAGCCGGTCGCGCCGGACCTGTCTGATGATTTCACACCTTGGGCAACCGCGTTTGATGCTTCCGATCCGCCGCATTGGCGCTGGTTTACCGGCGGGCGCACTAATGCCGCATTCAATGAAGTCGACCGGCACGTGCTGGCCGGACATGGCAATGAATCAGCCCTGATTTTCGAAGGTGACCGCTGGGATATGGCGGCAAATGACGGACGCGGTGCGCCGGTCGATTGCTTCACCGTCTCGCGCAGGCAATTGCTGCTTGAGGTTGCCAAGTGCGCGCTGGCGCTGGAGGCGTTGGGATTGAAAGCGGGCGACCGGATTGCGCTCAACATGCCGAGCATTGCCCCGCAAATCTACTGGACCGAGGCAGCGAAGCGGCTGGGAATCGTTTATACCGCCGTGTTTGGCGGGTTCAGCGACAAGACATTATCGGATCGCATTGCGGACGCCGGCGCACGCGTGATCGTGACGTCGGACGGGAGTTACCGCAACGCACAGGTAGCGGCGTTCAAGACCGCTTATACGGATCCCGCGCTCGACAATTATGTGCCGGTTTCCACCGCGCTCGACGCGCTGGCCGAAACTGATCTTGGGCTTGGTGATAGCGAAGCTGCCCTGATCCACGAGATTGTCGCCGAAACGCTGGACGGTGAAGTCACGGTCGAGAGATCAGACGTGATGCGTGGCGTTGGGCGCGCGCTGATCCGG
>JAYTWA010000400.1:0-8389 GCA_043743675.1 Sphingomonadales bacterium | reverse complement strand
AGAAGCGCGGTGTAGATCGGATGCTTTGGCATCAGATCGGCAATGAACTGAAACCCGTTAACCGCGTTGAAGGCATCGGCCTCGGGGAAGGTCATCCCGAAGAATTTGCCCGCCAGCCCATCCCAGAATGGCGATCCGCCGCCTTCATCGAAAACGCCGCGCAATTCGGCAAAAATGCGTTCGGCGAAGCGCTGTCGGTGCGCCCGGATGTAGAGGTAGCGGCTGCGCGCGAGCAACATGCCAAGGCCACCAGCGCGCTCATTGGGATGCAGGAACAGACCTCCGACTTCGCTTGCTCCTTCAAAATCGGTTGAGAGTGAGAGCATTTCTGCACGGAAAGTGCGGTTGAGTTCGGATGACGTCTGCGTCAGCGTGCCAATGCGGTAGCTGTAGAAGGGTGCGGATTGGCCGATCTTGCTGTAAATCTGACAGGTGCCGCGAACATGCGGATCGTCGATATTTTCCAGCATCAGAACAATTAGATCGTCCTCAACTGTGTCATCGGCGCGCGCAAAGGTTGCTTCGGCGCGGGCCAGTTTTGCCTTCAGGTTGGGTTTGTCCGGCGGCAGATTGGTGAACCCGCCACCTGTCAGCTTTGCCATTTCGTAAAGCGAGCCAAGATCGGACGCACGCGCGGCGCGGAGGCGAAAAGTCATGCAAAGGCTCCGGTGGCAATACGGTGGATGGTGAGCGCGGACAGCATGGCGCGTTCGGCAAGTGATTCCACGATCATATATTCGTCGGGTGAATGGATGGCACCGCCGCGGACGCCCATCGTGTCGACGACGGGCACGCCGCAGGCTGCGATATTATTACCGTCACATACGCCGCCCGATGCTTTCCAGCCGATCGATTGGCCGAGCTCCGCCCCGCATTGTTTGACCAGCCCGAACAGCGTTTCTGCTTTTGCGTCCATAGGTTTGGACGGACGGCCGAAGCCACCGTGCGTGTGGATACCAACATCATGTTTGCTCGCGATCTCGGTTACGATCCGGTCAATTGCAGCCTTGGCTTGCGCTTCAAGCTCGGGCGTTGCGGGCCGCAGGTTGACGCGCAGCACGGCGTGATCAGGCACGACATTATTAGGCCCGCCGCCGTCGATTTTGGCGGGGTTGACTGTGAGACCTGGTGCGCGAAGAGCGGCGAGTTTGATCGCAAGAGCGGCAGCAGCGAGGAGCGCATTGCGACCGTCTTCGGGATTGCGACCGGCGTGCGCGGATTTGCCCGTCACGATAAAGCTGAAATTGCCGCTGCCGGGACGGGCACCGGCGAGTGTGCCGTCGGGCAGGGCGGCAGGTTCGTAAGTTAGGGCGGCAAGTTTGCCCTGCGCGAGGTCAGCAATAAGCGCGGCGGACGTGGTCGAACCCGTTTCCTCGTCACTGTTGATCAGCACATCATAACCGAGCGCCGAAGCGTTGGGACTCGTTTCGAATGCTGCCAGCGCGGCAAGCATGACGGCAATGCCACCTTTCATGTCTGCGGTGCCGGGGCCGTTGATTATCCCGGGTTCGATTTCGCGCAGCGTCTGAAATGCGTGATCAGCTGGGAAGACTGTGTCCATATGGCCGGTCAGTAGGATGCGGCGGTTTGTAGTTGGGCGGACGCTGAGGTGAAGATGGTGCCCGCGCTGGATCGTGCGGATGTTGCCGTCGGGGAGGACTGACTCTTCGGGGGTTGGGTCAATGAGGCGTAGGGTGCCGGGCAGCCCTGTGAAGGCATCTGTCAGCAGCCCAGCAACTTGCGCAAGCCCTGCAAGATTTTCTGTGCCGCTGTTGATCGCAGCCCATTGTTCGACTTGCGCGCGCATTGGAGCGGAAGCGGCATGTTTAGTAAGAGTGAGTTCGACACTGTTCATTTGGATGCTCTAGCGGGCGGTGAAGTGCTTGTCGAAGGGCCGAAGACGCGGCATAGGCGCTCAACTCCTCCTCCCCGGGGTCCGCCGACCATTCTGGAGCTAATCATGTCTGTTTATGTTGATCGTTCGGGATTGAAGGTTGCTGATGTCCTTGCCGCATTTGTTGAGCGTGAAGTGTTGCCAGGGACGGGTATTGAGGGGCATGCGTTATGGGATGGGCTAGCCGCGATTTTGGCGCGCTTTGTACCAGTCAACCGCGCGTTGTTGGCCAAACGCGATGATTTGCAGGCGCAGATTGATGTCTGGCATGAAACCAATGCGTTTGACCAAGCGGCCTATGAATTGTTCCTGCACGAGATTGGTTATCTGGTGCCTGAGCCAGCGCCGTTCACGGTCGATACAGCGAACGTCGACGCCGAAGTCGCGACGATGGCGGGACCGCAGCTCGTTGTGCCGGCGCTCAATACGCGCTTTGCCTTGAACGCTGCCAATGCACGGTGGGGCAGTTTGTATGACGCACTCTACGGAACTGACGTGCTGGATGCGCCGCCTGCAAAACCGGGTGAGTACGATGGGCAACGTGGCGCGGCCGTTATTACTTATGCGCGAGCCTTCCTGAGTGAAGCGATTCCCGGGTGGCAGAGTGGCACGCACTTGGTTGATGAACGCGAAGGCGCGAAACTCTTCCGCAATAATGGCCTGCATATCGAAATCGTCTTTGACCGCACGCATCCAATTGGCGCGACTGATCCTGACGGGATCGCTGATGTGATCCTTGAATCGGCGTTGTCCACGATTGTCGATCTCGAGGATTCGGTCGCCGCCGTTGATGCGGCGGACAAGGTTCAGGGCTATGCCACTTGGCTTGGCTTGATGAAGGGCGATCTGACGGCGTCGTTTGAGAAGGGCGGAAAGGCGATGACCCGAGCTCTTGAGCCTGATCGTGCTTATGACAATGGCACGCTTCACGGGCGTAGTTTGTTATTTGTGCGCAACGTCGGGCATTTGATGACCAATCCGGCTGTCTTGCTACCCGATGGATCGGAAGCGCCCGAAGGGATTCTCGATGCTGTCCTGACGTCACTTATTGCGATGCATGACCGGGGTGGAAATTCGCGCACCGGCAGTATTTATATCGTCAAACCCAAAATGCACGGGCCGGACGAAGCGGCGTTTACGAATGATTTGTTCGACACGGTTGAGGATGTGTTGGGCTTGCCTCGCCACACGATCAAAGTCGGTGTCATGGATGAGGAACGTCGGACATCAGCGAATCTCGCTGCGTGCATTTATGCCGTTCGGCACCGAGTTGCGTTCATTAACACCGGCTTCCTCGACCGGACTGGGGACGAAATTCACACCTCGATGGCGGCGGGCGCGATGTTGTCCAAGGCTTACATGAAGTCGAGTGCGTGGATCAAGGCGTATGAAGCGCGCAATGTTGCCATCGGGCTGGCTTGTGGCCTGTCGGGTAAAGCGCAGATCGGCAAGGGCATGTGGGCAGCGCCCGACCGTATGGCAGACATGATGGTGCAGAAGATCGCGCACCCGATGGCAGGCGCGAATACGGCCTGGGTGCCGTCGCCTACCGCTGCGACGCTGCACGCCATGCACTATCATCAAGTCGATGTGTTTGCGCGGCAGAAGGAATTGACCGAAATTGCGCCGTTGTCTGACTTGCTGGTCGTGCCAGTGGCAGACGGACACAATTGGAGCGATGCCGAGATCGAGCGTGAGCTAGACAATAATGCGCAGGGGATATTGGGCTATGTTGTGCGCTGGATTGATCAGGGGATTGGCTGTTCAAAAGTGCCCGACATTGATGATGTCGGCCTGATGGAAGACCGTGCTACCTTACGCATTTCGTCTCAATATCTAGCGAACTGGCTGAAACATGGTGTTTGCACGGCTGGGCAGGTTGATGCGGCGTTGACGCGGATGGCGATAAAGGTGGACGTGCAAAATGCGGGCGATCCGCTGTATCGGAAACTGACGCCCGACAGCATCGCGTTCAAAGCGGCGCGGGCGCTGGTATTTGAAGGGATCGCGCAGCCCAATGGCTATACCGAACCGCTGCTGCACAAATTCAGGCAGGCGGTGAAGGCGGCGACTTAAGCGGGCGGTGCCGTCAGCCCGATGAGACGCATCAGGATTGACTGTGCAATCATTGTCACCAGCCAATATCCAGCATCTGTGGCGATTTTGCCGAACGAAAGACGCCTGATTTGGTAGCTCCCTGCGATTGCCGGAGCGACGAAACCGGCCCAGATGATGACCGCGCTGCCGATGGTCATCGTCCATATGCTACCCTTTGGCGGAGCGAGGATCAGCGCACCGGCAAGGATCGCGGCAAGCCATAAATTGGCGAAATACAATGTGATCAATGCCGTTGGCGATGGCCGTTTACGATACCATAGCAATGCAATCGCCAAGCCAATGAACGCAGCAACGGCAATCGCGAGACCATTGATCACGATATAAATCACGCTGTGGGTCCCACCGGCAAATGCGCCGCAAAGGCCGCAATAACATCCTCATACAGTCGCCGTTTGAACGGCACGATAAGGTCGGGAAGGTGCCAGTGATCGACCCATTTATAGGCGTTGAATTCAGGATGTTCGGTGTCGAGATTGATGTCTGCATCAGTTCCAAGGAACCGAGCGAGAAACCACGCTTGAGTCTGGCCCGCATATTTGCCGCCCCAGAATTTTCCTGCGAGTTCGAGCGGAAGGTCGTAAATCAATTCCGTTGGCGCGCGGGCGATGACGGTGACCAAATGCGCGCCGATCCCGGTTTCTTCTTCGAGTTCGCGCAACGCACCCGCTTCGGCGTCTTCACCCGGATCAAGTCCGCCCTGTGGCATTTGCCAGGCATCCGCGATAGAATCGACACGTTGCGCCACGAAAACCTTGTTGTCGGCATTCAGCAGCATGACGGCGGCCGCGGGGCGATAAGGTAGGCTGGTCATGCGTATTCGGCGATCATCGCTTTCAATGCAGCAAGCGCGCCTGCAATGTCCGCTTGTCCTGACGGGATGGCTTTGCGCAGGTTGATAAAACCGTGGATGTTGCCAACGGCCTCCCGATAAATCGTGGGTACGCCAGCGTTTATCAAGGCGGCGGCATAGGCCCGACCCTGATCGCGCAAGGGATCAAGGCCCGCCGTCATGATGAGCGTCGGCGGCATTCCGGTATGGTCAAAACCGAGCGGTGCTGAACGGATATGCCCGTCCTCGGCGCCATACGCATCCATAAAATAATCCATCGCTTCGACCGTAAGCAGCTTGCCGACGCCGTGATCGCGGTAGGATTGCCAGTCATTATGATCAGCAACAACGGGGTAGATCGGGAATTGGGCAATGACGGGGACGGCGGCAGGTTTGTCGCGCAGGGCCATTGTCGTAATGACAGTCAGGTTGCCGCCAGCACTGTCGCCCGACGTGACGAGCCCCGTGCAGGGAATATTTTCGGCGATCCATCGCGTTGCGGCTTCGCAGTCGTCCGGACCAGCGGGCCAAGGATATTCGGGCGCAAGTCGGTAATCAATGGCGATGACGGGAATGTCGAGTGAGCGGGCAGCTTCGGCGCAATAAGGTTCGTGTGTTTGAAGGTCGCCGATGACAAACCCTCCACCATGGTAGAATACCATGACGGGGCCAGGCGCACGCGTTTCTCGGACATCGTAAAGCCGTGCGGGGATGACGCCCTCGGGACCGGGGATTGACAGGTCTTTGATAACGGCAAGCGGACCGGTTTCGGCTTCGGCCACAGGACCCATTGCAACCATTTGCGCGCGAGCGGCAACAGGCTCGAGTTCATGGACTTTGGGACCGGGCAAGTTGTTGAGGAAGGTCAGAAACATCTGGACATCGGGGCGCTCGGTTGTGGTCATGCGGTTTCCTCTCGTCAGGTTGCGATTTGCGACCTAGCTAGCGGGGATGCTGCATGTCGTCCATCATCCTGATTATGTCGTGACTGCAATCGGCGGGGCCCATCAATTCAGCAAATATGGTGTGGTGATGGATTTGCTGCGCAACGGGCCGCTGGTCGAGCATTTGCCCGAAGCAATGCCGGTGCGCTGGATCGAGGCGGCGCATGATCCGGCGTATGTTGCGGCTGTCATGACCGCGTCGGTGTCGCCCGAGATCGCGCGCCGGATTGGCTTTTCAGTGACGCCCGAAGTGGCGCGGCGCGCGGTGTTGAGTCCGGGCGGGACATGGCTGGCGGCCCAACTGGCGATGGATCATGGCTACGCGGCCAATGCGGCCGGCGGGAGCCATCATGCGCTGCCTGATAGCGGTGCGGGGTTTTGCGTGTTTAACGATCTGGCGGTCGCGGCAGTGCGGTTGCTGGGCGAGGGCGATGTGCAGCGCTTATTGATCGTCGATTGTGATGTGCATCAGGGGGACGGGACCGCCGTGATACTGGCAGGGCGCGACGATGTGGCGACGCTTTCGATCCATGCCGAAAAGAATTTTCCGGTGCGCAAGGCACAGTCAACGTTGGATGTGGGGTTGCCGGACGGGACAGGCGACGACGACTATCTGGCTGCTTTGGCTCCCGCGCTGGATGCGATGATTGATCGCATTCGGCCTGACCTGATCCTATACCAGGCGGGAGTGGACGTGCACAAAGACGACAAACTCGGGCGGCTTGCCCTTACGGATCAGGGAATTGCCGCGCGTGACAAGATGATCGCGGTGCGGGCACGACAGCTGGGTATTCCGTTGGCGAGTGCAATGGGCGGGGGCTATGGCGATGATGTCCTCGCGGTTGCCGCGCGCCATGCCGCGACGATGCGCACGCTGGCGATGGCCTATTTAGATTGATTGTCGTGACAGATTTACTATTTTGGTTGCGAGGTCGAAGCGACGTAGAGAGCGCCACCGACTCAGCAGGATGATTTGATGGCCACCGCCGCACAAGAATTGCCGCCGCAGGACAATGCGGCTCCCGACCCCGAGAATATTGTTGTGCGTTTTGCCGGAGATTCGGGCGACGGTATGCAGTTGACCGGGGGGCAGTTCATGCTGTCGTCGGCGCTGGCGGGGAATGATTTTTCGACATTCCCGGATTTTCCCGCCGAAATTCGCGCGCCGCAGGGGACGTTGTTTGGCGTCTCCGCATTTCAGATTAACTTCGGATCGACGTCGATCGATACGGCTGGCGATGCGCCCGATGTGCTGGTGGCGATGAATCCGGCGGCGTTGAAAACAAATGTGGGCGATTTGAAGCCCGGCGGCCTGATCATTGCTGATGAAGGCGAATTTGGCGCACGCAACTTGGCGAAGGCGGGGTATGATGTGTCACCGCTGAGTGATGGCAGCCTTGCGAAGTGGCAGCTTATTTCGTTCAATATATCGCAGCTGACAATGGACGCGGTGAAGCCGTTCGGGCTTGGCAACAAGGAAGCGTTGCGTTGTAAGAATATGTGGACGTTGGGGCTCGCGCTCTGGATGTTCGGGCGACGGCGCGCGCCGATTGTTGACTGGTTGAATGCGAAGTTTGCGAAGACACCGCTGTTAGCGGAAGCGAACATCGCGGCGTTGAACGCGGGTCACGCTTATGGCGAGACGGCGGAGCTCGGCGCATCGGTCCGGCAACATGCGGTTGCGCCAGCGGAAGTGGAGCCGGGACTTTATCGCACCGTTACGGGGGCGGAAGCGCTGTCACTTGGGCTGGTCGCGGGGGCAAAGCTCGCGAACTTGAAGATGTTTTTCGGTGGCTATCCGATCACGCCGGCGTCGGCGATTTTGCATCATCTGGCGCGGCTCAAGGAATTTGGCGTTACGACGTTTCAGGCGGAAGACGAGATTGCAGCCATCGGTGCGGCGATTGGCGCGTCCTATGCTGGGCAGCTGGGGGTTACGTCGTCATCGGGACCGGGGATTGCGCTGAAAGGCGAATTCATGGGGCTGGCGATCATGACCGAGCTGCCGCTGGTTATTGTCAATTCGCAGCGCGGCGGGCCTTCGACCGGTTTGCCGACCAAGACCGAGCAGTCGGACCTGTATCAGGCAGTTTATGGCCGCAACGGTGATGCGCCGATGCCGATCATTGCGGCACGGTCGCCCGCTGATTGTTTTGATTGCGCGATAGAGGCGGTGCGGATTGCCGTGCAATTCATGACGCCGGTGATGCTGCTGACCGACGGCTATATCGCCAATGCCGCCGAGCCGTGGAAAGTGCCGCATCGCAACGGTTTCAGCGCGTTTCCGGTCGAGTTCATGGAAGAAGCACCGGCAGACGGGTTCAAGCCTTATGCCCGCGACAAAAAGGGCGCGCGGCCGTGGGTCAAGCCGGGGACGCCGGGCCTGCTCCACCGGATTGGTGGGATCGAGAAGCAAGTCGATACCGGCCATATTAATTATGAAGCCGCGAACCATCAGGCGATGACGGATATTCGCAAGGGCAAGGTTGACGGGGTCGCGGATCATATTCCGGACCAGACCGTCGAATTGGGCACGACGACGGGTAAGCTGGTCGTTGTCGGCTGGGGATCGACATTCGGTCCGATCCTGCAAGCCGTGCGCCG
>JAYTWA010000399.1:0-2994 GCA_043743675.1 Sphingomonadales bacterium | reverse complement strand
AGGCAAAGTTCACCGGTCGTGTGCAAAAGATAGATAAGAAAGATGAAAAGCACTGGCGTCATCGTTCCCATGCCAACTGCCTTTGCGCCCCAGACAAGCACCAGAAAACCCAGCCCAAGTTGGAATAGCGCCAGCCCGAATTTGGCAGGTGCCGATGGTTCAAGACCCCGCTTCCCAAGCGCCACCCATATCCAGGCGAATACTGGCGCGAGCAATATGATATAGCCGCTGTTGATCGACTGGAACATCGATGCAGGAACACCGCTGCGGTCCACATAACGGTCCGTGAACAGGTTCAGTGACGAGCCTGCTTGTTCAAACAGCGCCCAGAACAGGATTGATCCAAGGATCAGCGACATTGCGGCAAAAATTCTATCGCGGTCCTCGGGTTTAAGCTTGGTCACTGCCGTCAGCACAACATAACTTATCAGGATTGCGCCCGATGCCAGCAAAGCCCATCCGACAGCGGCTTGATACTGGATCAGCGTCCAGATGACTGCGACCGACGCGAAACCAACGGCATAGATCAGCCATTCGAGATTGATGCCCAAGACGCGTTTTTTAAGCTGGGCAGGATCGGCTGGTTCGCCACGACCGTTAAGCAAAGGCTTGAACCCGACAAACACGATAAGGCCAAGAAGCATCCCGATACCCGCCGCGCCAAAGCCATAGCCCCAGCCATAGGTCTGTCCAAGATAACCACAGGCAAGCGGCCCGAGGAACCCGCCAAGATTTATGCCCATGTAAAAAATCGTATACGCACTGTCGCGGCGGAAATCAGTGCGCGGATAAAGTTGACCGACGATCACCGAGATATTCGCTTTCAGGAATCCTGACCCCACGATGATAAAGCTCAGCGCGAGCCAAAACACATTAAGCGTTGGATCACCCTGCCCTCCTGACCCCTCGATGCCCATCATGAAATGACCGATGGCCAGCATGACACCGCCGAAAAGAACTGCCTTGCGCTGCCCCAGATAGCGGTCGGCGAGATAGCCGCCCATCACCGGCGTAATATAAACCAGCGAGAGGTAAGCCCCGTAAATGACCTGCGCCTTGCCGTCGGCAAATAGCCAATGTTTGGTCAGATAAAAAATCAGCAGCGCGCGCATGCCGTAGAATGAGAACCGTTCCCACATCTCGGCAAAAAACAGGACGAACAAGCCCTGTGGATGACCCAGAAGCGTTTTTTCACCGGTTGTCATGGCACTTGTGGCCATATTGAATCTCCCCGAAATACTGATTTGAGCGCAGACTAGCGGGGAAAAACGGCCTGTGAAGCCCGATTATTGTGCGGCGCGGATCATCGGGGGCAATAACGTGCCACCTTTGGCCTGTTGCGCGGCCACATCGCCGACCGTTGCGGCAATCGCGGCAAGTCGCTTTTTCTTGGACGGATGCGTGCCGTCGGCAAAAATGCCTGCGTTGGTCCGGTCCTCAAACCGTGTCCAAAACGGGATTACTGCACCAACATCATAACCGGCCCGCGCGACGAGCCAGATACCGAGCGCGTCGGCTTCATATTCCGCCTGTTTGGATTTGGTCTTCATTACCTTGTGACGCAGGATATTGTGCGCGAGTTCGTGGCCGATGATCACCGCCAGCTCATCATCACTGCGCACAAATTCGATCATACGCGCATTGATCTGCACGAATTTGCCGTCCGCGCCTGCATTAATGCTGTTCCCTGCAATGATCTGCACGCGTGACGCACAGCCCAACTGTCCCGATAAAACCACATCACGCGCCACGCCGCCCCGCGCAATTCGCATTTTGACGGGCGCGCGCACCATCGCCGCTTCGATCATATCCTCGACGTTGCCGACCGGCGCATAGCCATCATCGGCGAGAACGACCGGCGTTTCGGCGTCATTGACCATCAGAATGGCGTCCCCAATCATAAGGCCAGCGTGCGCCGCCGCACTGCCGGGCGCGATGGCAGAGATTGCGACATGTTTGCTAAGGCCCAGCTGTGCGATTGCCGCTCGCCGTTGACCGCCTGGATATTGCGACAGCGCATGCAGCGACAAACCGGAAAGACTGGCTTTCTGATCACAAATATCGACATTCGCGGTCTGCATCCGCCACGCAATTGCGGCCACGCGGCCATCCTCTATCTGAAGCCTACTCAGCGAGGGGTCGGTGGCAATTGTTGCGAGGAGAGCTAGCGCGAACATCATCACAACCTAGAGCGCATTGCGCCTGAACGCACGCTGATCTAGCGACTAAATCATGTTCAACGATATATCCTCGCCGCTTTCTCTTCTTCATACCCGCCGTTCGGGCAAGCCACGCGACATGATAGCACCCGGTCCGGACGGCACGCAGCTTCGCGCAATACTTGAAGCCGCAATCCGTGTGCCCGATCATGGCAAACTCGCACCGTGGCGATTTATTGTGGTCGGTGATGACCAGCGCGATAAGCTGTCCGAAGTCCTGACAAATGCCTATCGCGCCGACAAACCCGAAGCCGGTCGCCTCGAAATCGAAGCGATGGATCAGTTTGCGCGGCAGGCACCAACACTCGTGGTTGCGTTGTCCTGCCCCGTTGCGGGAAGCAAAATTCCGGTCTGGGAACAAGAATTGTCCGTCGGTGCCGCTTGCATGAACCTGCTGACCGCTGCGCATGCCAGTGGCTTTGTCGGCGGCTGGTTGACTGGATGGCCGACTTATTCGGACACAGTGCGCAGTGCATTCGGCAACCCTGACGAACGCATTGCCGGATTTATTTTCATCGGCTCGCCATGCCGCGACCTCGAAGAGCGGCCCCGTCCCGATTATGACGATGTTGTAAAAAATTGGGGCTGACAATTCACCTGCTTTAGTGTATTAGCATTGCATGACAGTGGGTGAATCAGGCGAAATTTCGGGTGAAATCCCCGTATATCTGCGACTTCGCGGGCTTCTCTCCGCTTCGATTCTCGAAGGGGCCTATCATGAAGGCGACCAGCTCCCGTCGGTCCGTGCCTTTGCCAGCGAACATGGCGCAAACCC
>JAYTWA010000398.1:0-12989 GCA_043743675.1 Sphingomonadales bacterium | reverse complement strand
AGCGCGCCGATGCCGCCATCGATCAGATCGGCGGGATAGGCGGCGAGACTGAAAACCGCCTGGAACATGGCGAACATCAACAGCGTCAGGATGATGGGGCCAAGAACGGGATTGAGAACAACGCGGTCAATGCTTTCGGTCCAGCGGCGCGCGGGGCTGGTTTCGACCGTCACTGATTTGGCGATGCGGCGGGCGTGGCGTTGGCGCTCGGTTAGCGTGGGTTCGGACAACGTCGTGGCGGGATTGGGCTGGATGAGATTGCCCATAACAAGTGGATCGAGGGCAGCGCGGAGCTCGTCGAGGCCACGTTTGCGCACTGCGACGGTAGGAATGACGGGCACGCCCAATGTCTGGGCGAGGGCGGGCACATCAATGGTCAAGCCATCGCGGACAGCGAGATCGAACATGTTCAGCGCGACCACTGTAGGCCGCCCGAGCGAAATTAGCTCCATCGCGAAACGCAAATGATTATCCAGGTTTGAGGCATCAACAACGATAATCAGGGCGGAGGGCACACGCTCTCCGGCCTGCACGCCCATGATGACATCGCGCGTGACTTGCTCGTCAGGGCTTGAAGGCGTCAGGCTGTAAGTGCCCGGCAAGTCCACAAGTTCAAGCGGGCGACCGTCCCCCAGCGAAAGCCGTCCGGCATGACGCTCCACAGTGACTCCGGGATAATTCCCGACCTTTTGCCGCGCGCCAGTCAACGCATTGAACAGCGCCGATTTGCCTGAATTGGGATTGCCGACGAGAGCAACTGTCGGCGTGGCAGTGATGTTGGCAGGGGCGTTCATATGCCTGAATCCTGAACAAGTGGCTCGACTTCAATCGCAGCGGCATGGGCGCGACGAATCGCGACAGTCATCCGGCCGATACGCACAGCAAGCGGATCGCGCGCGATAAGGCCCGCCCCATGCAGTGGCTCAACAGCGACACCCTCGTCAAAACCGAGCTCGCGTAGTCGTCGTCCATCGCGCTCGGAAAGCGCAGCCCAGTTGATTACACTGATTGTTGCTTCACGCGCAAAGGGGAGGTCGGCCAATGTCATTGCGACCGATTATCATTAGCGTGCGTTATGCGCCAGTCCTTAGACCGCCGGATAACGCAAGCGCCCCAGAAAACGCGCGAGGCTAAGCCGTTCGGGTGCGCTATGTGTGAAGCGACCCTTGAACTTTTCAAAGCGCATGATGCCGTCGATACGGCGGCTTAGGAAGGCGCGGGTGTCAGCATGCCCTTCGCTGTCGTCGTCCATCATTGCCATGATCGTGGCCAAGTAGACCCCGCCGAGAATAGCGCGCTTAGAATAATGGTTCAAATCGGTCGCGGTATCGCCCGCTGCGTGCCACATCGCGTCAGCGGCGCGCCAGCCGAGTTTGGCCGCTCGACCAATGTTTTGCGGGAGTGCGAGAACAGCAAGCGCGCGGCGCAACGCTTCTATATCGTAGCTGAGCAAGTCGAGCCGCGCCTCGACAAGCGCAACGATCTTTGCGCGTACTTTCATTGTTGCCAATGTTTTGGTTGGCAAATTTTTGAGCATGGCCGTGTCAATCTGTGCGAACCACGCATCAATCATGTCCATGGCCCCGCCGGGAAATGCGAGTGCCGCAACCGCAGGGTCAATCCCTGTTGCATCAGCGGCAAGCGTCAATGCTTCAGGCGTCCACCCGTCGAACGCGGCGTGGCCCGGCAATTCTGCTGCAAGCATCTCGCGCATTTCGTCGAGAGTGGGGTCGGACATGATATGCTCCATCGGGTGACAGCCTTCAAATGGGCTGCTACGGCCACAACATCAACTGTTCAGGGGCGTCGCAATGGCAAAGTTTTTCGGAAATTTGAATGCAGTAGTGGTGACGGGCTTCGCGCTGATGCTAGCGTTGCTGTTGTGGTCGATGTCGGCAAGCGGCTATGCAGGCGCAAACTGGGCAGGCTGGATGACGTTTCTCCATGTCATTTCGGGAATCATGTGGATTGGTCTGCTTTACTATTTCAACTTTGTCCAAATTCCGACGATGCCCAAAGTACCCGCCGAACTGAAACCCGGCGTTTCGAAATATATCGCACCACAAGCCTTGTTCTGGTTCCGTTACGCCGCGCTGGCGACAGTCATCACTGGCCTGCTGGTTGCATGGCTCAACGGCTATGCGCATCAGGCGTTCACCTTTCAGGAAGGGTTTCGCTTGATCGGGATCGGCATGTATCTGGCGCTGATCATGGCGTTTAATGTATGGTTTGTGATCTGGCCGAACCAGAAAAAAGCGCTCGGGCTGATCGAGGCGGATACCGATACAAAAGCGAAAGCGGCTGTCACGGCAATGATTTTTAGCCGAACCAACACACTTCTGTCAGTGCCGATGCTGTTTGCGATGGTGCTGCAGCGGCTTGGTGGAGCCTGGTAGTTATTTCGGGCTGGGCTGGCGCACGAGAACAAGCGCCAGCGCCACTAAAGATGCGCCGACCAGGTCAAGCGCACCGAGCGTTTCGTTGAACATCAGCCAGCCCGTTAGCGCCGCGATAATCGGCTGGGTGAGCAGTGACAGACCTATGACGAGCGGGCTCATCCGTCCCAACGCATAGACCATCAGGCCCTGTCCAAACACCTGACTGCACAGTGCGAGAGAAATCAGTGGCGTCCAGTTCGTGGGCATGACATGTTCGTCCATGACATTTGCCAGGACCAGCAGCGGCAGAGCGCTCGCCAATGTCGATGCCGCAAGCAACGGAAGCGGAGCAAGTGTTTCGCGTGCGCGTGCGATGGCGACGAAATAGGCCGCGTAAAAAACACCAGCGAGCAGGCTGAGCAGATCACCCACCAGATGTTCAGGCGATAATTCGGCGCTGCGCCCCATTAACAGTCCGGCCCCCGCCGCAGCCATCAACAGCGCAAGGACTTGCCGACGGGCTGGCCAGGCTCGCGCGACAACAAAGCCATAAATTGGAAAAATGAAGCTCGCCGAATTGCCGAACAGCGTCGCGTTCGCCACTTTTGTTTGCATAATGCCCAAATGCCAGCTGGCGAGATCTGCTGCGAAGAGCAGGCCCGATACCGCGATAATCACGATCAGCGCCGGTGTTATTCGCCCGCTGGATTTAGGACCAAACCGCGCCATTATTGCCAACAACGGGAGTGCAAGCGCCATCCGCCAGAACGCGCTGGCAATCGGCCCGGTATCGGCCATGCGCACGAACATCGGCCCCAAGGCGAGCAAGGCACTGCCCAGCAACAGCGCCACGAGTCCATATCGCGCATCCCCAAGTTTTTCTTCGCTGGCGATTGTCCCCATGGCTCGCCATATGCGCGAGATCATTCCCGTTTCAAAGAGGAACCCGTTTATGCCGTCTTTGTTTGATCCAATTGACCTTGGTGCGGTTCATGCGCCGAACCGTATCTTGATGGCGCCCCTGACGCGCGGAAGGGCAACGCGAGGGCATGTGCCGACGGCGCGGATGGCAACCTATTATGCACAGCGCGCTTCGGCAGGGCTGATTATTAGCGAAGCAACGGGAATCACGCTTGAAGGGTCAGGCTGGCCCTATGCACCGGGGCTTTGGTCTGCTGAGCAGGTCGAAGCGTGGAAACCCGTGACCGCCGCTGTCCACGAAGCGGACGGGCGGATCGTGGCGCAGCTGTGGCACATGGGCCGGATTGTCCATCCTAGCCTGAATGGCGTGCATCCTGTTTCGTCATCGGCCACGACTGCGCCGGGCAAGGCGCATACTTATGATGGCAAGCAGCCCTATGTCGAGGCGCGGCCACTTGGCCTTGACGAAATCCCGCGCCTGATCGGTGATTATGTCAATGCCGCGCGGCAAGCGATGGCGGCGGGGTTCGATGGAGTGCAGCTGCACGGTGCGAACGGTTATCTGATCGACCAGTTTCTGCGCGATAATTCCAACTTCCGTGAAGATGCTTATGGGGGGTCTGTCGAGAACCGCATCCGTTTGCTCGATGAAGTGACAGGCGCCCTGGTGGCCGAAGTCGGTGCGGGGCGGACATCAGTGCGCTTGTCGCCCAATGGCAATTCGCAAGGGGCCGATGACAGTAACCCCGAGGCTTTGTTTACCGCCGCAGCCAAGGCGCTTGCGGTGCACAACATCGCGTTCCTTGAACTGCGCGAGCTAAATCCCTCAGGGACGTTCGGTACCACTGACGTGCCAAAACAATCGCCTGCAATTCGCAAAGTGTTTCCGGGCCCGCTTGTGCTCAATCAGGAATATGACGCGGTGTCGGCGCAAGCGGCGCTTGAGTCGGGCGTGGCCGATGCAATTAGCTTTGGGCGGTCGTTCCTTGCCAATCCCGATCTGCCCGCGCGGTTGCAAAGTGGTGCGGCGCTTAACGAAGGCGAAATGATGACTTGGTATTCACAGGGCGATGAGGGTTATGTTGACTATCCGGCACTAGAGGGCGCTTCGGCTTGAAACGTCTCATATTGGAACTTTTTCGGGACAAAACGGTTTCATGATAAGCTGAATCGCTAGATGCCGATCAAATTGACCATCAAGCGAGCTGCTGGGGCCGCGCATAATTTCAGTGGAGTGAAGCGATGGCAAACCGCGGCGTAGGTTTTTTTGATAGCAAGGGGCAGTTTTTTCGAACGCCTCAGGAAGCGACGCTGAGCGACCTTGCCGGTATCCTCGGCCGGATGGGAGACGGTGATAGCCTTGCGCCCGGCATTGCCAAGATCCTGTTCGACAAGCGCCGCGAAATTGAACATATTTTCCGGGATCACGACGACATGCTGCAAGGGCGCTCGGTCGATGCAAAAGAGCGCGTCGAGGACCAGCCCAAATCAAACGTTACTGCCATCAAGCCGCTGAAATCTGCCTGATCAGCGGCAGGGAAAGCGTTTTACCATATAGTTGGCAAAGGCCACCCGCACACTGAGCTTGGTGCGCTCTGCGACGGGCACGGTGCGAAAGGCGGCCAGCAGCTCGTCCGAACTTGTTTTTACGGTCCCCTTCGCAGGCGGGCAGCTGCGTGGCGGTTTGCCTGCATCGACATCGGCGCGATAGGCTGCCGATGCACTGACGATTTCAGTTTTAAGCAGTCCGATGTCGGATGAGAACATCGCTGTAAATCCGCGCGCTTGCAACGCATCGGCTTTCCCCAGAAATTCGGCCACGGTCATTGCATGCGCCCCGACCGGCGATAGCGCGAACAATCCTGCAATGGCGACAGCCCCCCGGCGCAAAACTTATGTTCCCGCCGCAGCAGGGCCACCAATGCCACCCTTTGGCCGCTTTGATTTGGGGATTGAGGATCCGCCAACGATGGTTGCAGGGCCTTTGCCTTGCGTCATGTTGCGGTCGAGCGTTTTGCCTTCGATCACGCGCTTTGCATCCTCGCCCGACAAGGTTTCATATTCGAGCAAAGCATTGGCCAGCGTGTGCAATTCGTCGATGCGTTCGGTGAGCACTTTGCGAGCTGTTTTTTCAGCTTCTTCGACAAGCGCGCGAACTTCGCTGTCGATCAGCTTGGCGGTTTCGCCCGAAATTGTCGAACGTCCGCCGCCACCGAAGGGGCCGAAATCCTCGTCATTCTTGTATCGCAGCCAGCCGAGTTTTTTCGACATGCCATATTCGGTGACCATCGCGCGGGCGATTGACGATGCTTGCTGAATATCGCTCGACGCACCCGTGTTCAGTTCGTCTTCGCCATAAATCAGCTGTTCGGCAATGCGGCCGCCGAACGCCATCGCAAGTTGCGCCTTCATCTTGATCATATTGTGCGACAACACATCACGTTCGGGCAGGCTAAATGTCACACCAAGCGCACGACCGCGCGGAATTATGGTAACTTTGTGAAGCGGGTTATTGCCCGGCACATGCATCAGGACGAGCGCATGGCCCGCTTCGTGATAGGCGGTCGCTTTCTTGTCTTCGTCGGTCATCACCATGGACCGCCGTTCAGCGCCCATCATGACTTTATCCTTGGCTTCCTCGAATTCGCTCATCGCGACCAGGCGCTTGCCGCGTCGTGCTGCAAGCAACGCAGCTTCATTGACGAGGTTGGCCAGTTCGGCGCCTGAAAAGCCCGGCGTGCCGCGCGCAATTGTCCGCGGATCGACATCGGGTGCCAGTGGCGTGCGCTTCATGTGAATATCGAGGATTTTGATGCGACCCTCGATATCGGGCAGCGGCACAACGACCTGTCGGTCAAAACGACCCGGACGCAGCAGTGCGGGGTCAAGCACGTCGGCGCGATTGGTTGCCGCCACAATGATGATGCCTTCGTTGGTTTCGAACCCGTCCATTTCGACCAGCAACTGATTCAGCGTCTGTTCGCGCTCGTCATTGCCATTGCCAAGGCCCGATCCACGATGGCGACCGACGGCATCGATTTCGTCGATGAAGACGATGCACGGTGCATTCTTTTTGGCTTCGGTGAACATGTCGCGCACGCGGCTTGCACCGACGCCGACAAACATTTCGACAAAGTCCGAACCTGAAATGGCGAAGAAGGGAACGCCTGCTTCACCAGCGATCGCGCGAGCGAGCAGGGTTTTGCCGGTGCCGGGCGAACCGACCAGCAACGCGCCCTTGGGAATTTTGCCGCCAAGGCGTGCGAATTTCGTGGGGTCTTTCAGGAAGTCGACAATTTCTTGAAGCTCTTCACGTGCTTCGTCGATGCCCGCGACATCGTCAAACGTAATCTTACCTTCCTTGGCGGTCAGCATTTTTGCGCGCGACTTGCCGAAGCCCATCGCACCGCCGCCTGCATTCTTCTGCATCTGACGCATCACAAATACGGCGAGACCGATCATCAGGACAAATGGCAGCGCTTGGTAAAGCAGCAGCACCCAGATTGACGCAGTTTCCTCGGGCTCAGCCGAGAATTTTACGTTTGCTTTAGTTAGTCGCTCAATAAGCTGCGGGTCATTGGGGCGATAAGTGCGAAAAGTTTCGCCATTGGACATGGTGCCAGAGACGATGTCACCGGCAATCTTGACGTCCTTGACTGAGCCTTCATCGACTTTGCCGATAAAGTCCGAGTAGGCCATGCCATTGCCCGCAGCGGGGCTGGCCTTGCGGCCGTCGAACACCGATACAAAAACGGCAAGCGCGGCAAGGATACCGACCCAGATCAGCAGGCTTTTCATCCACGGATTGCCGTTCGGCGTCTTGTCATCGTTCATAAATGTCTCGCTTCCAAAACATAAATAAGCTGATTCGCCTTAATGACAATGGAACGACATGCAGATTCATTGCGGATTGTGCGATTGGCGTGACGGACGACGGGGCGGCTCAGGGCTGAAATGCCACTGGTCACCGCCTTGCCCCAAGACATGACCAAGCGTCGCTGCACCGCCCATTTCGAGCGTAGCAATGAAACGCGAGAGGGCCACACCGCGTGGTTCCGCGCTCGGATCGATCCGGCGAAGGCAGCGTAACGTCAGGCGTCGGACAAGCTCGGCGGGGAATTTCGCACTGCGCCGGTCGAAGGTTATGCCTGCGTCATCCTGATGAATGTGCGCTGCTTCCAGTCGATCCACTGTCCAGTCGAGCGCCGTATCCGCATCGGCAAGGGCATCGGCGCTGAGTGCAACCGCCGGAGCATCAATCCACTCGACGTCATGCAACGACTTGCGTAGCCGCGCACGGTCAAAGGCGTCATCGCGGTTGGTTGGATCATTGACTGCAATGATCCCCGCATCTGCAACCAGCGCCGCCAGATCCTCGCGCCGCCAATGGAGCAGCGGGCGTATGATCCGCCCCTGTTTTGCGCGCACGCCCGAGAGCCCCGTGACACCCGACCCCCGGTTCAGCCGCATGATCATCGTTTCAAGCTGATCATTGGCATGGTGCCCCGTCAGCAGCCAGTCGATCGCCTGTGCCACCAGCCATCGGTCGAGCGCTTCATATCGCGCAATCCGCGCTTGTGCGGAGACATTGCCCGGCGGCAAGCCGTTGAGCGTCAGGATGCTGTGGGATATACCGCGCGCCGCACAAAGGCTGGCTACAAATAGTGCTTCATCAGCAGATGCAGGACGTAGGCTATGATTGACCGTTGCGGCTTCGACACAACCGGGAAAAGCAGCCGCGGCGAGCAATAAAAGTGCTAGACTGTCGGGTCCACCCGAGACAGCAATACCCAATCGGGCTTTTTCGCCCGCCCCGGTTAGTCGCAGGAAATCATCCGCAAAGCGACGGACAGCCGGTTCAGGCAGCGCATTTTGCGTCAGCACGGCCCTTTTTCGCTTTCGCTGTCAGATCGGCGCTCAGCTTGCTGCCATAAACTTCGTTTAGTTCGACATAGACTTTGCACGCATCGGGCAATTTCTTGAGTTTGGTCAGCGCTTGGCCCAACCAATAAAGGCTTTCAGGCGCACGTTCGCCCTTGGGCATTTTCTGATAATTATCGTATAGCGCAACACTGGCGAGCGCGGGTTTTCCTTCGTCATAATAGGATCGGCCCAGTAAATTCTGCGCATAGCTCGCACGGCGATGTGACGGATATTTGGCGACAAACTCTTTTAATTTGGTCTGCGCTTCGGGGTAAAGCTTTGCTGTGTAGAGGCGAAAGCCATAGCTATAGGCGTCTTCGGCAGCATCGCCGGTTGCGGGGATTTCGACTGCCGCAATCTGGGCTTTGCGCGCTGCATCGGGCTTGGTAGCCACAACCGGCGGTTTAACCGTGGGCGGCGTTGCCGGTTTTGTAATTGCTATTGCCGCCGCGGGTTTTGGCAAAATAGATGCAGGTGTAGCGGCGGCGGTCGGGTCAGGCACGACCTCGGGCGCAAGACGCGCTTCGATCCGCTTGATCGCATCATCCTGTTGCCGGTTGCGGAACTGCGCCTGTTCGATCTGACCGGTCAGCGACGCAAGGCCTTTTTCAAGGGCATCGACACGCGCCGTAAGGTCGGCAATCGGTGCCGTGGCTGGATTTCCGGCTGCGGTCGATGGTACGGTTGTGCTGCTTTCGGGTTGAACTGGCACGCCTTGCGGGAAAACATTGCGCTGCACCGCTTTCATTTCTTTTTCGAGCTTGCCGACCCGCAAGTCGATGCCGCTCGACTGCGCGATGGCCGCGCTGGCGAATGATGCGCTCACCAGAAGAGCGGCGATCCCCAATTTCAACTGCATGCTCTGTCCCCGCTCGATATAGTCTTAAAGTGCTGGCGTCGCCGGCATTGGCCCCGTTGCCGCTGGCGTTATGATAACTGGCGCGCGTGCCGCCAGCGCTGCTGCACTGATGCCGACATCCTTGATTGATTTTTGCGCCGTGCCCAGTGGCGCAACCTCGCGACCACCCACAGTGACCTTCAGGCCATCGGGTCGCCCGGTCAGGATCATCGGATTGTTCGCATTGGCTGGCACAGTATAGCGTTCACCCGCTGCCATTTCCTTCTCAAATAGCTTCGTTTTGGAGGCATCGTAAATGCGCAGCCAAACAGGTGCTGTCGCGGTCAGCACGACGTCGCCTGTAGCGGGCGCAGCAGCGACGGGAGCTTGAGGTGTTTGTGTCGTCGCGACAACAGGTGGCGATGCGGCGGGTGTATCACTGGGCAGTGGCGTAATCGCATCCGGTCCCCAAGTGTTCGACCGCCAGGTCCAGTATCCGATGGCCAGCACCAGCGCCAAAATCGCCGCCGTCCACGCCAGCAGCCGCGATGGAACCCGCGCCGGATCGGTCGGTTCATAGGGCATGTTGCCTTGCGCGATAGGGTTAGCACGCCCCAAATCTTCACGCAATTGCGCGATCAATGGCACATCGTCTGCACCGACCGCGCGGGCATAAGAACGGGTAAAGCCAAGCGCATAGGTTGGCGACGGCAGCGCAGCATAATCACCACGCTCGATGGCTTCGAGATGGCGCAAAGGAATGCGCGTCTTTGTGCCGACATCGTTGAGGTCGAGACCCGCGGCCTCACGCAGCACACGCAGGCGCTCCCCTACACTTTGCGGGAAAAGACCAGCTTCTGGCAGCTCGGCATCGACCATATTTTCTTTCTCTCCCCGCCCGTACGCGACCAATTGGCGGTATGCTGTTGTCTCAAATCGCAAGGGGTGCTGTCAACTCAACGTATGCGTTTGTGTATTCGCTCCATCATTAGCTGATTTCGACATTTTTTTTATGCGCCCAATCGGCGAGTGTCGTGCGTAGATTGCGATGTTGCTGACCCAGTAATGCCTGCATTTCTGGGCGTAACACAGAGGCATCGAGCGACCGGATCATTGCTTTTACGGGCCCAATGGCAGCGGGCGTGATTGACAGCCGGTCGATACCAAGCCCGATCAGCGCCATCGCTTCCAACGGTCGTCCGCCCATTTCGCCGCACACACCGACCGGAACGTCATGCGCCTGCGCTTCGCGGATCACACGCGCCAAAAAGCGCAGGATTGATGGCGAAAGCCAGTCATAGCGTTCGGCAAGTTTAGGATTGGCGCGATCCGCCGCGAACAGAAACTGCGTCAGATCATTAGTGCCAATCGACAGAAAATCGAGATTGGGCAGCAACACATCAAGCATTTCAGCAAGCGCGGGCACTTCGAGCATAGCGCCATAGCGCACCGCATTGGGAAGCCGTTTGCCGCGTTCGCCAAGCCATTTGCGCTGTGATTCGAATAATGCCTTGGCCTCGTCAAATTCCCACGGCTCGCTGACCATCGGGAACATAACACTCAAGGTGCGCCCGACCCCGGCTTCAAGCAGCGCGCGGGCTTGCACTTTCATCAATCCATCACGATCAAGCGCGACCCGCAGCGCTCGCCAGCCCATTGCCGGGTTTTCCTCGCCGTCCTGCTCATCCGACGTGCGAAGATATGGCAACGCCTTGTCACCACCGATATCAACCGTGCGAAAAATTACCGGGCGGTCTCCCGCGGCGTCGAGCACATCACGATAAAGCCGCTGCTGCTGCGCCCGCTGGGGGAGGGTTGCGGATACGAGAAACTGGAACTCGGTGCGAAACAGACCAATGCCGTCAGCCCCCGTTACATCAAGCGCGGCGACATCGTCACGCAATCCTGCATTGACCATTAGCTGGATGCGGGTGCCGCATTTCGTAACCGGAGGCTCGTCACGCAGCGCAGTGAAAGTCGCGCGCTTTTTCTGGCCAACGAGCAATTTTGATTCGAACGCCTCGTCCATCGGCTGGCTGGGTCGGACGATGACCGACCCTTCGGTGCCGTCGAGTAAGAGCGCATCCCCATCGGCCACCATCCGCCGAACATCCTTGCAGCGGCCAAGCACCGGTACACCCATCGCGCGCGCAACGATGGTGACATGCGCCGTCAGCGACCCTTCTTCAAGGATAACGCCTTTTAATCGCCGCCGGTCATATTCGAGCAATTCGGCAGGGCCGAGATTGCGCGCGATCAGGATCGTGTCCTGCCGCAACCCTGCTTGCGCCGCCGTCCCTAACTGACCCGACACAATGCGCAGAAGCCGGTTCGCCAAATCCTCCAGATCATGCATGCGGTCGGCAAGCAACGGATCATCAATCTGGCGCATCCGCATCCGCGTGCGTTGTTGGACACGCTCGATGGCGGCTTCTGCTGTCAGTCCGCTGTCGATGGCTTCGTTGATCCGCCGCCCCCAGCCTTCATCATAAGCGAACATTTTATAGGTATCGATGATCTCGCGGGTTTCGCCATCGACACCGAATTCGGCCTGGCTCGCCATCCGGTCAATTTGCTCGCGCATTTTGTCGAAGGCGGAATAAACACGATGGCGCTCGGCCTCGGTATCTTCGGCGACAGTATGTTCGATGACGATGCGCGGCTGGTGATAAACGGCGTGGCCGCGCGCCATCCCCTCGACCAGTTTAAGGCCCGACAGGCGGACGTCCTGTGCGGTCTGAATCTTGTCCCCATCGCGACGCTTTTCGTCGACAAGGCCGGCATTGGCGATGAGTTCGGACAGCACCATCGCGACGGTTTGCAGCGCCTCGATCTCGACTTCTTCATAGCGGCGCGGATCGGCATGTTGAATGCAGAGCACCCCGACAGCAGCTTCGCGCCGGACGATGGGCACGCCCGCGAACGAATGGAACAATTCCTCGCCGGTTTCGGGTTTATACGCAAAATCGGGATGTGCGGCGGCTTCGTCGAGGTTCAATGTTTCGACATTGGCAGCAATCGTGCCGACCAGCCCCTCGCCCAGTGCCAGCTTTGTGACGTGGACCGCTTCCTGCTTCAGCCCGCGCGTCGCATAAAGCTCAAGGACACCGTCGCGCAGCAGGTAAATCGAGCAAACTTCGCTCAGCAATGCTTCGGCAATAATCCCAGTGACTTGATTGAGCTTTGCCTGTGCACCCGTTCGCGCGGCCATAACCTCGTGCAGGCGGGTCAAAATTTCTCGGGCAGATGCAGCAGCGCTGGGCATAAGCCATGCGCTATCAGATTGTTGCGCGGCTTTCGAGGGCCGTGGTGGCCTGTTCGCAAAGTTCGGCAATAATTTCTGCAACCGGCTCTTCGCGTGTCACCATGCCAACCGATTGCCCTGCCATCAGCGAACCATTTTCAACATCGCCATCGATGACTGCGCGGCGCAAGGCGCCTGACCAATAATGTTCGATCTGCAGTTGTGCCTCCAGCATCGGTAAGCCCCCTTCATCAAGCAGGTTGGCGACTTCGCGCTGCTTGGCCGTGAACAATTCACTACCTGCGTTTTTAAGCGCACGGACTGGGATGACGGGCAAGCGCGGATCGATCTGGACACTCGACACGGCATCGCGGGCTGATGCGCGAAAGAATGCCTTCTTGAAATTTGCGTGCGCAATGCTTTCGGTCGCGCAGGCAAAACGGGTGCCGAGTTGCACACCGGCTGCGCCCATTTCGAGATAAGCGGCGACCGCTTCACCGCGCCCGATGCCGCCCGCAACAAAAACGGGGACCTGATCGGCGACTTCGGGTAGGATTTCCTGCGCCAGCACAGACGTTGAGACGGGGCCAATATGCCCGCCAGCTTCCATGCCTTCGATGACCAGCGCATCAACGCCCGAGCGGATCAGTTTTTTGGCAAGGCTGAGTGCGGGTGCAAAGCAGAT
>JAYTWA010000397.1:0-1674 GCA_043743675.1 Sphingomonadales bacterium | reverse complement strand
GATGGCTGATTACGATTATCTTGTCCTCGACCCCGCAGGGCGCGAACGGCGGGGGCAGGTTGCGGCAGAAACGATGGAGGATGCGCGAAGCCGGTTGGGCGCGCGGAAGTTTTACGTGGTTAGCCTCGAACAGACAGCAGTGGGGGCGGCACGGGCTGCGCCATTGATGTCGATCAAAGCGATGTCGCAGCGACGGCTCAACGGCAAAGCGCTGACGCTTTTCACGCGGCAGTTGGCGACGCTGGCAATGGTCACCCCGCTCGAAGAAGCACTGCGCACGATTGGCCAGCAGAGCGAGGATTTGAAAGTTCAGGCGGTCCTTGAGCGGGTTCATGCTGGTGTCCTCGAAGGGCGGCGCTTGTCAGACAGCATGGCGCGCGAGGCCAAGAGTTTTCCGCCACTGTATCGTGCGATGGTCGCGGCAGGGGAAAGCGCGGGGACGCTGCCGCAAATCCTTGAACGCCTCGCCGATTTGCAGGAGCGACAGGCCGCCATCCGGGCGAAGGTGACGACGGCGCTTGCTTACCCGATTGTGCTAGCGTTCGTGGCGAGTTTTGTCGTGATGGCGCTGATGATCTGGGTCGTGCCAAAAGTGGTCGAACAATTCGATACTGTTGGCCAGAAATTGCCGCTTTTAACGCGGATCGTGATGGGTCTTTCGGGTTTCCTCGCAAGCTATTGGTGGGCACTCCTGATTGCACTGGCGGTGGTTGCGTTTGTCGTCTGGCGGGCGTTGCAGGATGATGCAATTCGGTTGCGGTTCGACACAGCGTGGCTGCGCCTGCCGCTGATCGGTCGCCTGACGCGCGATTTGCACGCGGCGCGGATGGCACGGACGTTGTCGACGATGGTGGCAAGCCGTTTGCCGTTGCTCGAAGGATTGATTCTGACCGGGCAAACGATCCACAATCGCAGGCTTCGTGTTGCGTCGGACGACATTATCGAATCGGTGCGCGGCGGCGGGAGCTTGTCGGCGGCATTGCGGCGGGCGGGAATTTTTCCGCCGTTGCTGGTTTATCTCACGGCGTCGGGTGAGTCTTCGGGGCAGCTTGATGCGATGCTCGAACGCGCCGCAGATTATCTCGAGCGTGAATTCGACAGCTTTACAGCGACCGCGCTTTCGCTGCTCGAACCTGCTATAATTGTCATCATGGGCGTTGTGGTTGCGGTAATTGTGCTGTCGATCCTGCTCCCGATCCTGCAACTCGAAACATTGGCTGGTGCCTGATGCGTAAATCTGTTCCTGTTTCCGCCACCGAGGAGGGATTTACTCTCGTTGAGTTGATGGTTGTCATCGTGATTATCGGCTTGCTGACGACGCTCGTCGCGCTCACTGTATTGCCCAATCTCGGTAAAGCAAATGACCAGAAAGCGAAGGCAGACATCGCAACGCTTGATCAGGCGATGGAGTTGTATCGGTTGAACAATCTTAATTACCCGTCGACGGCGGACGGGTTGCAGGCGCTGGTCAAGCCGCCAACGTCACTGACGGATCCGACGCGCTATCAGGCAGGGGGCTACATCAAGAAATTGCCCAATGATCCGTGGGGCAAACCCTATCTTTATACGTCGCCGGGGCAGCACGGGACATTCGACATCTACACGCTCGGGGCGGACGGTGCGCCGGGAGGGACAGGCGATAATGCCGACATCGGCAACTGGCAGTAACGACGA
>JAYTWA010000396.1:0-3187 GCA_043743675.1 Sphingomonadales bacterium | reverse complement strand
CTGGGATCGTGATTCGCTGGGCAAGCGACAGAGCGCCCCTTTGTAGCGAGGGCACGCAGCCGTCAATGTTACAGCGACTGTTGATGCGGTGAACTTGCGTGCTATTCATTGCTGTATGACTGAAGACTCAACCACACAGACATTGGCTCGAATTGAGCGTGCTATTGCTCGCATTGAATCCGCTGCCCAGAGCAAACCACCAACACATGCAAACGATTCGCGTTACCAGGCACTACGCACGCGAACACAGGCCGCTCTTGCAAGTCTTGAAAGCGTAATTGCACAAGCTGGAGGACAGCGCTGATGGCCGAAGTCGAATTGCTTGTTGGTGGACGACAATACAGCATTGCCTGTCGCGACGGCGGTGAGGATCACTTGCGAACGATCGCCGCGCATGTCGACCGCAAAGCTGCCGAAGCACGCGCTGCTGTGGGCGACGTCAACGAAGCGCGGCAATTGCTATTTGCGGCATTATTATTAGCAGACGAACTGGCTGAAAATGCGAGCGGCCCCGCGCCACCCGTGGCTGATCCGCGCATCGCCGACGCGCTGGCAAAATTAGCAAATCGAATCGAAGCCGTTGCCGATACACTCGAGAGCGCCTAAATAGACATTGGCGGGTACTGCCCGGAACGAGTTCGTTGAACATCCCTGAGGCGATTATTCTTCCTAGGGGACTGTCCCTGTTCAGGCCCTGGCCTGCGTATATGGTCCCCACCTGACGTTACTGGCGTCAGAGGATATTCGGAGCAAACGACCATGGTGGTCCCGCCAACTGCTCTTGCCAATCTTCGCAAGAAATTGCGTAACCGGCGGCAAGATATTGCAAATAAACAAAATAATGCCAAATTTGTAGCGGGTGCATATCTCTATCAAGCGATTGCTTCATGCAACACAGTCGGATTGTATCACCCGATGAGCGGCGAACCCGATCCATTGCCACTGCTGGCAAATTTCTTGGGATTGATGTCACTTCCCTGCTTGTCCCAAAATCCCGGCGCGATGCATTTTCGCGTCTGGAAACCGGGTGTGTCCTTGGTGACATCACCATGGGGCGGTGTGCAGCCTTCGGCCTCCGCCGCACTCGCATGTCCTGATTTAATCTTCGTCCCGCTCCTCGCTTTTGACATCCGATTCAATCGTATAGGTCAAGGTGGGGGTCATTATGATCGCTACCTCGCCGCGCATCCCTCCGCTTGCCGCATTGGAGTTGCATGGGAAGGGCAAAGATTGCCGCAGATTGATGCTCAGCCTTGGGATGTGCCCATGGACGCCATAATCACCGAAACCGCATTCCACGTGAAAGACCTGAAACGATGCCGAACCCCATAGAGCCCCCCAGCTGGCGTAAACCTGTTGGCATGTTGTTGATTCTCGCCCTTATTGCGGTCTGGGCCATCATCATCATGATCTTTACACCACAAATTCTCTCGCTCGCGTGGCCTCTACAGGCCCTGTTTTTCGGCGTTTTTGGGACAGCCTGGATATTGCCGCTCAAGCCACTTCTGCGCTGGATGGAATTGGGGCGTTTTCACTAAGCCATATTAAAAATGGCGCGAGTGACGGGACTTGAACCCGCGGCCTCCGGCGTGACAGGCCGGCGCTCTAACCAACTGAGCTACACCCGCATATTTGCGTGAGGCGCGGCGATTAGGCGACCCCCCTATCCCTGTCAAGGCAATGCTCGAGGATTAATGCAATCTTTAATGACTCGCCAAATTGACGTCAAAAATACCGGGTTTCAGACGTTTCAGCTTAACATCCTGCAACCGATTGCACATGGGCTTCGCTCTACAAGCCCCATCATCATCTGACGTCATTTTGTCACGCCGAAATTAACGAATTGTTGGTTACTTGAAGCGCAAGAGCACCCCATCGAACTAAATTTCGTTTGGGAACTGTAATGATTACGCGGACTGATTGGTCGATTTTGAACGTGCGACTGGTGCGTATTGCACCACTCGTCGTTGCATCTGCGACCATCTTCTTTGCCGATCCCGCTTATGCCGCCGGCACGGCCGCTGGCACGACGATTAGCAACACCGCGACAGCGACATACACAGATCCTCTTGGCGTTACCGTGTCGGTCCCCTCAAACCAAGTCGATGTCCGCGTTGACGAACTGCTTAACGTTACAGTTGCGACGGCTGACCCCGGCGACATTTCAACCTTGCCAGGTGCAACCAACCAAGTCTTGAGTTTTACAGTCACAAACACCGGCAACGGTTCCGAAGCCTTCCGCCTCGCCGCAATCAATGCGATTGGTGGTGATGCGTTCGACCCAACAACAACATCGCTTGTTATCGACAATGGCAATGGCGTTTATGATGCGGGAATCGACATCGTCTACGTCCCTGGATCGAACGATCCTGTTCTTGCGCCCGATACATCAGTCAAAATCTTTGTGCTTTCAACGATTCCGGCGGGAGCGACCGACGGTCAGCGCGGCCAGACCGACCTTACGGCAACTGCTGTAACGGGCAGCGGCGCACCGGGAACTAGTTTTGCGGGGCAAGGCCAAGGCGGCGGCGATGCTGTTGTCGGCATTACCACAGCGGTTGGTCGCGATGACGGCTTCTACATCGTCAACGCTGCCACAGTGACTTTCGTCAAAAGCGCGACAGTGCTTGATCCGTTTGGCGGTGCCAAGTCCGTGCCAGGCTCGGTGATCACCTACACGCTTGTCGCAACAGTCACAGGATCGGGCTCGCTCGCCAATCTGGCCGCAGGCGATCCTATCCCCGCGAGCACAACATATCTGCCCGCGAGCATCACATCACAGTCGATCGCATTGACCGATGCAACCGACGCCGACGCCGGCGAATTTGCCGCCAACCGGGTCACGGTTCGCTTCGGCACCGTTCCCGGCGGGCAAACCCGCACGGTCACGTTCAAAGTCACAATCAATTAACCCTGATGGATAGGAATCCCCCCATGAAAATCCTTCTCGCTCTTATCGCGCTGCTGACACCGCTAATGGCTCAGGCTGCAAACGAAGTCGCGCTGACCAGCAGTGTGTTCGTCGAAAAATCCGTGCCACAAGCTGATGGCAAGACCCGTCTGGTTCTCGAAGAACCAAAAGTTGTGGTGCCCGGTGACCGTCTGGTTTTTGTGCTCGCTTACAAAAATATGGGTGGCAAGCCCGCGACTGATTTCGTTGTGACCAATCCAATGCCAGGTGCAGTCG
>JAYTWA010000395.1:0-2471 GCA_043743675.1 Sphingomonadales bacterium | reverse complement strand
AAGAATTGCGTGGCAATTTGTCGATGGCCGATGCCATCGTGCTGGCGGGAACCGTTGGTGTCGAAAAGGCAGCGAAGGACGCGGGCTACAATGTCGAAGTGCCGTTCACGGGTGGCCGTGGTGATGCGACGCAAGACTGGACCGATGTGGAAAGTTTTGAGCCGATGGAACCAAAGGCTGACGGTTTCCGCAATTATCTGGCAACCAAACAGGCTGTGAAGACCGAAGAGCTGCTGCTCGACCGGGCACATCTTCTTGGTCTGTCGGGACCGGAACTAACTGTCTTGATCGGTGGCCTTCGAGTTTTGGGTGTCAATTATGACGACCAGCCGCACGGTGCCCTGACCACACGGTCGGGACAGCTGACCAACGATTTCTTTGTCAACCTGCTCGACATGGAAACCTTCTGGGATGTCGTCGACACAAGTGGTGATGAACATTTCATCGGCTATGATCGTGGCGGCAAGCATGAAAAATGGCATGCAACGCGCACCGATTTGATCTTTGGTTCAAACTCGCAATTGCGGGCGACTGCGGAAGTTTATGCCGAGCGCGGGCATGAAGCGAAGTTCGTTCGCGACTTCGTAAAGGCGTGGGTCAAGGTCATGAACGCAGACCGTTTCGACGTGACAGCCAAGCCGCTATCGTCGAACCGCGCGTCATAACGCACACTGACTGAAGCTAAATGGGGCAGGCAGGCACATCGCTCGCCTGCCCTTTTTTATTCTGCGCCGTTTATTGTTCGTTGACGTTATCAGAGTGGCGCGCGAAAGCGACAGGAATGCGTTTCTTTTCCGATAATGCTGCCTCAGTGCACCCCGCTGTCCTCGAAGCGATCAGCGCAGCAAATCAAGTGGATACTGCTTATGATGGCGATGCCCTAAGCGCGGCGCTTGATGCGCGTTTTACCGAGTTGTTCGAAACACCCGTCACGGCGCTGTGGGTTGCAACGGGCACAGCCGCAAACGCGCTTGCGCTTGCGGCCATGTGTCCGCCCTATCGCGGGGTGGTGTGTCATCATGACGCGCATATCCAGAATGACGAAGCCGGTGCGCCTGAATTCTACTCGGGCGGTGCAAAGCTGTTGCTGGCCAGTGGCTCCGGCGCAAAGCTGACGCCCGACACACTGACCGCGCGGCTCGACGCGATTGCCAATGATGTTCACCGGACGCAGGCGGCAGCGGTGTCGATCACAAATGCGGCCGAATATGGATGTGTTTACAGTGTCGCCGACGTCGCCGCGATTGGCGCCATCGCTAAAGCACGAGGGTTGCGCTTTCATATGGATGGCGCACGCTTTGCCAATGCTGTGGTGCACAGCGGCGCATCACCTGCCGACCTGACTTGGCGCGGCGGCGTTGAAGCGCTAAGTTTCGGCTTCGTTAAAAATGGCGGACTGTCAGCGGAAGCACTGATCCTGTTCGACACGAGTCTTGCCGAAGAAATCCGCATCCGCCGAAAGCGCGCGGGGCATCTCAATTCGAAGGGCCGTTATCTTGCGGCGCAGCTCCACGCGCTGCTTGATGAAGACCACTGGCTCGCCAATGCCCGCGCGGCGAACGCAGGTGCGGCGACACTGGCAGCAGCAGCGGGCACTCGCCTCCTCCACCCTGTCGAAGCCAACGAAGTCTTCCTCACAGTGTCGCCCGCCGAAGCCGCCAGCCTTCGCGCACAGGGTTTTGATTTCTATGACTGGGCCGAAAACGAAGTCCGCTTCGTTGTGTCGTGGGATCAGCCGCAGGCCGAAATCGACACCCTCTCATCCGCATTGGCAGCCCTTTGACTCAGCCTTCCATCCTCACCCCGCGCGTGCTCATCCCGTTCACGATCATCACCCTGATCTGGGGATCGACATGGATCGTTATACGCGACCAATTGGGTGTGGTTCCGCCGAGCTGGTCAGTGACTTACCGCTTCCTCCTCTCCGGGATTATCATGCTGGCCTATGCCCGGATAAAAGGGCATTCGCTGCGTCTGACCGGCAATCAGCAGTTTTTCGCGATGTTGATGGGTGTCATGCAATTCAGCGTGAATTTCAATTTCGTCTATCGCGCCGAGCAATATGTGACGTCGGGGCTAGTCGCGGTCGTGTTTGCACTGCTTCTGGTCCCCAATGCCGTTTTTGCGCGGCTGTTCCTTGGTCAGAAGATGCACACCACGTTCGTTGTCGGGTCGGTCATCGCCATTGGTGGCCTGGCGTTACTATTCATGCACGAGGCGCGTAGCGATCCCGGCAACACGACTGCAACAATGATTGGCGTCGGCATGACGTTGGCGGGCGTGCTTTCCGCTTCCATCGCCAACGTCATGCAGGCAACCGACCAGGCGCGCACTATGTCGATGCCAGTCATGCTCGGCTGGGCAATGCTGTGGGGGACGGTTGCCAATGCCGTACTGGCGCTGGTGACATCGGGGCCGCCGGTGATCGACTTGCGTATCGGCTATCTCGCTGGGCTTGCTTATCTGGGCAT
>JAYTWA010000394.1:0-1834 GCA_043743675.1 Sphingomonadales bacterium | reverse complement strand
TGCGCCGCAAACATGAAGGCTTCCCAGTTACTGCCTTCGCCAAGTTCACCATCGCTGAGCATCACAAATGTTCGCCATGCGTCACCACGACGCTGTCCGGCCATCGCTTTGCCGACCCCAAACGACAACGCATGACCGAGTGCGCCGGTGGAGAATTCGACACCCGGCACTTTGTGGCTGATGTGCTGCATCAACGGCGAATGATCGGCACCATAGGTTTCGAGCGTTTCGAGCGGAAAAAACTCGCGCCGCGCGAGCGCTGCATAGACCGCGACACAGGCATGACCCTTGCTCAATAAAAACCGGTCGCGGCCTGCCCAATCCGGGTTTGCGGGATCGACGCTCAACACCGAGCCGTAAAGCACCGCAATAATATCGGCGATCGAAAGCGCACTGCCAATGTGCGATGCCTTGGCCCGCGCCACCATTTTAAGCGCGTCCATGCGGATGTGTCTGGCAAGCGTGCGCGTGTCGATTGAGGCAAATTGCGCGGGCGGGATGGCAATGGTCATGCCGCTGATGTGAACAATCATGGCTAAGATTTTCTTAACACACGTTGATTATTTAACACTTTCAGCCCTGATCTAGGGCCCGGAGATCAATTAATGTCTGCTTCTCGCGCCTGTCCCGTTTGCAATGCCGGTTATGACCGCGCCGTGCCGTTCCTGGCGCATAATATCGACGAGACACGCATCGACGCCTCCAGCTTTGCCTCGCGCAAAACGCCTGAATATATGAATTATGAAATGGTGCGTTGTTCGGTGTGCGATCTTGTCTATGTCGCGCGGCCACCGAGTCAGGATGATCTGGCGGAAAGCTATCACGCCGCTGACTATGACAGCGCCGAGGAAGCCGAGGACGCAGCCAACGCCTATATCCGCGCGATTGTTCCTGTACTCGAAAAGCTCAAAGGACGCTGCGATGCGGCGCTCGAGATCGGCACCGGGACAGGGGCGTTTCTTGAACGGCTGCAAATCGCCGGGTTCAAGACATTGGTCGGCATCGAGCCTTCGGTGGCGGCAATCAAGGCAGCACCCGCGCACCGCAAAGGCTGGATCAAGGAAGGTATTTTCGAAGCCGACATGTATCCGCCCGCTAGCTTTGACTTGATTACGTGCTTCATGACACTTGAGCATGTGCAGGATCCCGGTGCGCTCGTTGCCGCCGCGTACAAGATGTTGCGACCGGGCGGGGCTTTTGTGGCCGTGACGCATGATTATCGCGGCTGGGTAAACCGTCTGCTTGGCAAGCGATCCCCGATTATTGACATCGAACATATGCAGCTTTTTTCGGCGCAGAGTTCGGAACAATTGCTCGCACTGCGTGGCTATGGTGATGTTGGCACGCGGCAATTTCAGAACGCGTATCGGCTGAGTTATTGGTTGCGGCTGGTGCCAATCCCGGCGGGACTCAAAGCGGCGACAATTGCCGCCGTCAAGCGCACGCCATTTGACCGGTTCAGGATCGCGTTTAACGTCGGCAACACCGTATCGTGGGGCGTGCGGACGGCGGCTTAAGCCCAAAAGCGTTCGCGGAACCATTTCGTCACGATGTTCTTGGCGCCGGCCGTCACCGGCATGCTTTCGTGCAACGCATTCGGATTGGGTTCACCCTTGCGATCCATATTATTCCACGCAAGCAGCATTGCGGTGCGCGGGGTGACTTTAAGACCCGCTGTACTGAACCAGGTTTCCCCACCACTCGTCGGTTCATCAAGGTAGATCATCGCAGTCCAGCTGCGTTGGCCACCGCGTTTTTTTTCGGCCTGCCAGTAAGTTTCGCTGACATGGAAATAGTCATGATGCGCCTTGAATTGCTGCCCGACGATATAGCG